>JANOXS010000096.1:0-9367 GCA_031418535.1 Hyphomicrobiales bacterium
GCCGCTGATTTAGATGGCTCGGCTTTGGATGCGCGGTTGTTACTTCAAGCTGCCTCTGGATTTTCGCATGAGGATATTATTGCTTCGCCTGAGAAAGCCTTGGATGGTGCAACTCTTCTGAAATTCTCTGATTACATAAAACGCCGCTTCGACCACGAACCAGTTTCACTCATTTTGGGTACACGAGAATTTTTTGGTCGCAGTATTCAGGTCACTCCTGCTGTGCTTGATCCGCGTGCTGATACTGAAGCCTTGGTTGAACTGGTCTTGGAGCGGCACGGCAATTCAGCAAGGCGCGTTCTGGATATTGGCACCGGCAGCGGCGCTATTCTGATCACGCTCTTGGCTGAACGCCCTGCCTTTGAAGGTGTGGCGGTTGATCTATCGCCAGAGGCCTTGCGAGTGGCCAAGGTGAATGGTTTGGCCAATGGCGTGAGTGGGCGGCTGCATCTGCATCAGGGATCTTGGTTTTATGGCTTGAACGGCACCTTTAATCTCATCGTCTCCAATCCGCCCTACATTCCCCATGGCGACATTGCGGGCCTTGAGGTGGATGTTAAAGACTATGATCCGCATTTGGCCTTGGATGGTGGGGCAGATGGTTTATTTGCTTACCGGGCCATTGCCGCTGAAGCTGGCCGATTTTTAGCTGCCAAAGGTGAGATTGTAGTGGAGATTGGGGCAGGGCAACAAAGTGATGTGACCATGATTTTTAAGGCGCAAGGTTTCTCCCTTTAGGCGACCCGCAAGGATTTGGGCGGCCATGTGCGGGCCTTGATATTTGGGTGAAAAAAAGCCTTTGGCGTTTCCAGTAAACTCGGCTATGAGCATTTCATACCCCCATTGCCATTTGCGACCAATCGCTCAAAATCTTTGACATTGATCCCGCAGCTGGTGAACATCGCATCCCAATGGAAGGCGATTTCTGTGGCAGGGTGTTGTTTCAACCAAGGTGTTTATTCTGCTTTTCCTGTTCGGCATAAACTTAAAACTGCAAGCTCAAGTTCAAACATCATGTTTGTGCTTTCGGGCTTTGCTTTGAGGATGGATATATTTCGTGAACAATAATTTTATTCGCTCGAACCCGAACAACAATAACAAGAACCGCAATCGGAATCGGAATAACAATAATAACCGCCGCAACACGGGTGGCGGTGGCAATCTTGGGGGCGGTGGCTCGAACAAGGTTTTTGACAGCAACGGACCAGATATTAAGTTGCGCGGCACCACGCAAACCATTGCTGAAAAATATATGCAGCTGGGCCGCGATGCTCAATCTTCTGGCGACAGTGTGGCAGCAGAAAATTATTATCAACATGCCGAGCATTATTACCGCCTTTGGGCCGCCAATCAGCCGGTTGGTCAATCTTTAATTATGTCGCGCAAATTGGGCGAAGAGGAGTTTGACGAAGAAGGCTCGGATGAAAACGGCGAGGGTGATAGCGAAAGCGGCAATCTTGAACCTGTTGCACCTGAAGGCAATCAACCCTTAGAGGGTGGTGCTGTTGACCCAAATGCGCCGCAAGGCGAAGGCCAACAGCCGCGGCAAAATCGCAATAATAATTTCCGCGATAATAATAATCGTGACAATAATGGGCGCAATTTTCGCCCGCGTTGGCCAAACAATAATCGCAACAACCGCAATTATGAAAATCGTGATGGGGTTGAACAGGTTCCGGCTGCTGCCAGCGAGGGTGGTGTCGAATTTGCGCCTGTTCCAGCGCCTGCGGCAATGGTTGCGGAAGCTGACAGCCAATGGGAAGCACCATCTTTCTTGCAGCGTCCAACCCCTGCTGTGGTTGAAGCACAACAGGTTTCAGAAGCAGTTTCAGAAGATGTTCCACCAGTCCGCAAGCCCCGCGCCCGCAAGCCACGTGTGGAAGCTGAAACACCAGTGGATGATGGTTCAAACGCGCCGGAATAATTTTCTCCTCACGTCTTGAGGCCGGAACAAGGTGCTCCCATATGCAGTTCTAACGGGTGCTGGATCTTATGCCTTTGGGGTTTGATCTGGCGTGCTGACAGGAGTTGAGTTATGGATTTTGATAAATATACCGAGCGGTCGCGCGGCTTTATTCAATCGGCACAAAGTCTCGCTTTGCGCGAAGGCCACCAAAAATTTACCCCTGAACATGTTTTAAAAGTTCTGCTCGACGACGAAGAGGGTCTGGCCGCTGGCCTGATTAAAGCTGCAGGCGGCGATGGCAGGTTAGCTTTGGCCAATGTCGAAGCTGCACTTGCTAAGATGCCAAAAGTTTCGGGCGGTGGTGCGGGTCAAGTTTATCTTTCGCCAGAATTGGCCCGGGTTTTTGAAACGGGTCAAAAACTTGCCACCAAAGCGGGTGATAGCTTTGTTTCGGCTGAGCGTTTGTTGCAGGCGCTGGCGGTTGAACCTTCAGATGCATCTAAGATTTTGAAAACGGCCGGGGTTACGGCGCAAGCTTTGAATACGGCGATCAATGACATACGCAAAGGCCGCACTGCTGATTCTGCATCGGCCGAGCAGGGTTATGATGCTCTTAAGAAATATGCGCGTGACCTCACTGAAGCGGCACGTGAAGGTAAGCTTGATCCGGTGATTGGGCGTGATGAAGAAATTCGCCGCACCATTCAAGTGCTGTCACGGCGCACCAAAAATAATCCAGTTTTGATTGGTGAACCCGGTGTTGGCAAAACTGCCATTGCTGAAGGCTTGGCGTTGCGCATCATCAAGGGTGACGTTCCCGAATCGCTCAAAGACAAAAAACTCATGGCGTTGGATATGGGCTCGCTGATTGCGGGTGCTAAATTTCGGGGAGAGTTTGAAGAGCGCTTGAAGGCTGTGCTGTCAGAAGTGACAGCGGCAGAAGGCGGCATAATTTTGTTCATTGATGAAATGCACACGCTCGTAGGGGCGGGTAAAGCCGAGGGGGCGATGGATGCTTCCAATTTGCTCAAACCTGCTCTGGCGCGTGGCGAATTGCATTGTGTGGGTGCCACTACGCTTGATGAATATCGCAAACATGTAGAAAAAGATGCGGCACTGGCGCGGCGTTTTCAGCCCATTTTTGTGAATGAACCATCGGTGGAAGATACAATTTCCATTTTGCGCGGCATCAAAGAAAAATATGAATTGCATCATGGTGTGCGCATTACAGATTCTGCGATTGTTGCGGCGGCACAACTTTCGAACCGTTATATTTCAGATCGGTTTCTTCCCGATAAAGCAATCGACCTTATGGATGAAGCCGGATCACGCTTGCGGATGCAAGTTGATTCCAAGCCTGAAGAATTGGATGAACTTGATCGGCGCATTATGCAGCTTCAGATCGAGCGTGAAGCTTTGAAAAAAGAAACGGATGCTGCTTCGAAAGATCGCCTTGAAAAAATTGAAAAGGAATTGGCCGAGACTGAAGAAAAGTCAGCCGTAATGACGCGCAATTGGCAGGCTGAAAAAGATAAAATCGCTTCGGCTTCCAAGGTCAAAGAAGAACTGGAAAATGCGCGGCGTGATTTAGAGTTGGCGCAGCGCAAGGGCGATTTCGCCAAGGCGGGTGAGTTGGCTTATGCCACTATTCCTGGTTTGGAGAAAAAACTTGCTGCTGCTGAAGATCAAGGCGATTCGAGAATGTTGGAACAGGCGGTGACTGAGTCTCATATTGCACAGGTCGTTTCGCGTTGGACTGGTATTCCGGTTGATAAAATGTTGGCCGGTGAGCGCGACCGACTTTTACAAATGGAACAGGAACTTGGAAAGCGAGTCGTAGGTCAGGAAGAGGCTGTTGAAGCCGTGGCCACTGCTGTGCGGCGTTCACGCGCTGGTTTGCAAGACCCGAACCGCCCTATTGGATCGTTTTTGTTTTTAGGCCCCACAGGTGTGGGCAAGACCGAGCTTACAAAAGCCTTGGCAGCATATTTGTTTGATGATGAACATGCGATGGCCCGGATTGATATGTCAGAATACATGGAGAAGCATTCTGTGTCCCGTCTCATCGGGGCCCCTCCCGGTTATGTGGGTTATGACGAAGGTGGAGCGCTCACTGAAGCGGTTCGCCGCCGCCCTTATCAAGTGGTGTTGTTTGACGAAGTTGAAAAGGCGCATCCTGATGTGTTCAATGTGTTGTTGCAAGTTCTCGATGATGGCCGCTTGACTGATGGTCAGGGTCGCGTGGTCGACTTCAAAAATACGCTGATCATCATGACCTCCAATTTGGGGTCGGAATATCTTGTGGCACTCGGCGAGAACCAAGACGTTGATGATGTGCGCGAACAGGTGATGGGCGTGGTGAAGGGAGCGTTCCGCCCTGAGTTCCTGAATCGTCTGGATGAAATCATTCTGTTCCACAGATTGAAACGCTCGCAGATGGGTGTCATTGTCGATATTCAAATTCAACGCTTGCGCAAGTTGCTCACAGAACGGAAAATTGATGTGACACTGACCGATGAAGCCCGGGCACTGCTAGCCGAAGAAGGCTATGATCCGGCTTATGGTGCCAGACCTTTGAAACGCGTTATTCAAAAGCGCATTCAAGATTCACTTGCGGAAGAAATTCTGGGGGGCCGCGTCAAGGATGGCGATCTGGTGGCCGTTGGTGTGAAAAATGGCAAATTGTCATTTAATGGCGTGGTGGTGGGCGCAGGTGCCAAGCTGCCACCGGTAAAGACGCTGCACTAGCTCGAAACGGATACATTGCGGGCCAGTATTTTAAAGCGCTGGCCGTCTGTTTGCAAAACAGTGATGGTTACGTGGCCAGTTTTGCTTGTGTTTTTATTCTGCACAATACCAGACTTTCCAGCATGGGTTCCGGCTGTTACGGTGCAGTGGTCACCGTTTTTAATTTCTAATTTCATAGTGCAGGTTCCACTGATAAGAGAAGCCATGGTTAAACCTTTAGCAGCTTCAATTAAAGTTGATTTTGGCAATGGCGTTCGGCTGGGTGCGGGCAAGATTGAGTTGCTAAAACTAGTTTCTGAGACCGGATCAATTTCTGCAGCTGCCCGTAAAATGAATATGTCTTATCGCAAGGCGTGGCTTTTGCTCAACGAGATGAACTTGATGTTTGGCACGCCTGTGATTGAAACGGCGGCGGGCGGAAGTGGCGGCGGAGGTGCGAAGGTCACCGAACATGGCAAGAAAGTGATCGCTGTTTTTCTGGAGATAAAAATTGAAGCCGATGCATTAGTCGCGGTTAAGTTTGCTAAATTTTAGCTATAGGGCGGCTTGATCCGCTTCAGTAAATATTTCTCGACTTGTTCAGAAATCAGCAAAGCGCCGAAAGCAAGGGCGAGCGAAATGAGAATGAGACGTTCTGCGGCAGGATCGCCATCTGGCGTTTGCAGCAAACTGTGAATAGCCAGAGACAGCGTCTGGGTTTCATTTGGAATGCTGGATACGAAGGTGATTGTCGCCCCAAATTCACCCAATGCCTTGATGAAGGTTAGAATTGTTCCCACTGCAATGCCGGGTGCTGCTAATGGAATGATAACATTTCTCAGCAGTTGGAATCGTGAAGAGCCTAAAGTGGCGGCGACATCAAATAGATTTTGATCAATCGCTTCGATTGAAAGCCTGACTGCACGCACCATCAATGGTAATGCCATTAGGGCTGCTGCGAGGGCCGCACCGGTCCAGCGAAAGGCGAAAGTGAAGTTCAAAGCTTCAAACAAAAACTTTCCCACAGCACCGTTTTTTCCGAAGGTCAGGAGCAATAAATATCCAGTGACAACTGGCGGCAAAACCAGCGGCAAATGAATAATGCTGTTGAGAACGGACTTACCCCAAAAGTCATTGCGGGCCATGATCCACGCCAGGCCTATTCCCAATGGTAAACACAAAAGCGTCGCCAAAAGGGCGACGCTGAGGCTGAGTTTTACAATGGACCATTCTTCGGGAGTGAGGATCATTTCAGCAATGTGAAACCGTTTTCCTGAAAGATCAATTGCGCATCTTTTGATGTGAGGAAATCGAAGAAGGCTGACGCATCAGGATTTTTGGATGTTGCAATGACTGCGGCTGGATAAATAATTTTAGCGTGGGATGATTCTGGGAAAGTGGCAACCACTTCAACTTTTGCTTCGGCCTTGGCGTCACTGCCATAAACAATGCCAAGCTTGGCTTCGCCGCGCGCGACAAGGGCTAATGCGGCCCGCACGTTTTCTTGCATAACGACTTGCTGTTCTATCGCACTCCACAGGTTCAGCTGATCGAGTGCGGCTTTGGCATATTTTCCAGCCGGTACGGATTTAATATCACCGAGGGCTATTTTTTCTGACCCCAGCGTTGTCGCAATGTCTTCTATTTTGGGATCAAGTTTGGAACCGCTGGCTGCGACTAGGACGAGCGTGTTGCCAACGAGGTTTTTGCGACTTTCGGTTTTGATCAAATTGTTTTTGGCGAGTTCATCCATCCATGCCAGATCAGCTGAGATGAAAATATCGGCCGGGGCCGCCAGTTCAATCTGTTTGGCGAGAGTTGCGGAGGAGCCATAGGTTGCAATAATTTCTTGCTTGGTTTTTTCTTGCCACGCGACCTCTATTTGGTCGAGCGCAGTTTTCATACTTGCAGCAGCAAATACATTTACGGTTTCGGCATGAGCGCCAGTAGCTGAAAAAATAATTGCGGAAGCACAGAGTATTCGCCTCAGATATTTCATGTTGCATTCCTCGTTATATTTACAAAGATATAACGATATTCAATCGAAGTCAATCTTGGACAATCAAAACCGATTACTGATTGGCTTGTGCCACTTGCGCGGCCGATGGCGCATTTTGCATTAATGCCAAAACGCGTTCTTTGTTGACGCGGAATTTCAGCAAGTCTTTGCCAGCTAATTGCTTGCCGCCTGATGCACGAATCGCCATTGGGTTTGTCGGGCGGTCATTGATGCGAACTTCATAATGCAAATGTGGCCCAGTCGAGCGGCCAGTTGAACCAACATAGCCAATCACTTGGCCTTGATTAACGCGCACACCAGGCCGGATACCATCAGCAAAGCGGCTCATGTGGCCATAAAGCGATTTATATTTTTCTGTGTGCTTGATGACAATCGTGTTGCCATAGCCGCCGTGACGGCCAGCGATATCGATAATGCCAGCACCGGCAGCATGGATCGGAGTTCCACTGGAGGCACCAAAGTCTACACCTTCGTGCATTTTGGAGTAACCTAACAGAGGATGTCGTCGCATCCCGAAGCCCGACGTGAGTTTTGCACCTGAAATCGGAGTCTTCAACAAAGCACGCGAAGCACTTCGACCGTTTTCATCAAAATAATCGGTTTGACCGTCGGCCGATGTGAAGCGGAAATAAGTTTTGGTGGCACCGTCATTGGTGAGCTTTGCAAAATGTAAAACTTTGCGTTTGCTTGATGTGCCTGAAAGCGAGTTGCCATAGAACACTTCAAATGTGTCGTTGCCTGAGACCTGACGTTGGAAATCCACATCGTAAGAAAAGACGCGGGTAAATTCAGACACAATGTAATCAGGAATCAAATTATCTTTGGCTGTCGCATAAAGACTGGCACCCACTTGGGAACTGCTGCGGAACTGCTGAATTTTTGGCTTTTCCGCATATTGCGATTTAGTGCCGTCATCCTTGCCATCGATTTGCGCGGTAAACTGTCCGTCTTCGTCGGCATCAACGGAAATTGATTCTTTTGGTCCCGGCCGGAATGTCAAAGACACGGGGAACGTAACTTCGCGGCCATAAAAGTCGATCTGGCGATCAAATGTAACTTCGAACGTTGTGCCAGCTTTGATCATATTTGAAGGAAGGACAGGTTCGATTGAAGCGATCAATGCTTGGGCTGTAGCTTTGGAAACACCGCGACTGGTCAATTCTTCAACGAGTGTGCTGCCTTTTGGCAAATCGAATGTTTCGTCGACTGGCTCGGCAGGAGGCGTTTTGGTTATCGTTGTGATATTTTCGTTTTCATTGCTGACAGATTGAATTTCAGCATCGAGAACCGTGGTCTGGGCATTGCCGTATGGCAACTCATCTGCTGTGATCTCAGGATAGGCATAGCCATCATTCAAATCACGCTCGGCGATGATTTCTGATTTAGGGTCAGTCGCGGTTTTAAGATTTGGCGAAGCATTTACGTTGGGCAGGCTGGCAACATCGGTTTGTGGCGCAATAGAAGCGTTCGCATCAGGAGGCGTTACGTTATGGCCAAATAAACCAAGGACCACGCTGCCAATAATGAGGCTTCCAGTAATGCCTGCAATGCAGCTGGTCAGCAGCCATCGGTGATGGGTGTCGTTTTCAAGAAAAGATGTTTCAAGATCAATCGGGTGAAATTCACGAGCCAACGGGGCCAAACGGCGAGATGCCGGTTGTTGTATTATGTCCCTCGGTTTTCTTTGGCTCTTCACTTAACGCTTAATCCCCGCATATTCACAATCTGCGCACTCAAGAGGGCAGCCGCATAACAATTACTCGCCTGACCCTGATTTGCAGCCAGAGGAACGCTGTGTCAACCTTTTAGAGCTGAACTGAGCTCAAGTTTAATATTTTACTGTGTCTATAATGGCATGAGGATATTTCCGCTTCGTTAACCATAATCCAGCTGTTTTTGATTTTGTTTTGGCGCGCTCCAGATGATTTTCGTGACAAGGGCATGACGGCGAGATGCAAAAAGCAAAGTTTTTGATCTGCATGGCATTTTTTCACATCATTTTCTTTGCTGGCGAGCAGGGCAAAATTAGTTATACATGGAAAAATCAACTTTTTAATGTTATTTTTCAATGGTTTAAAAATAATGCAATTTTTTTTAAAACGATGCTTGACACTTTGATGGGCCTCGACCTATAACCCGCTCACTGAGGGCCTGGGGCGCACGGTTAGCGCCTACGGCCTCATGGAAATTCAAGATGCGATCGGCGCTCCAATCTGCCGGCATCCCTGAAAGGGGAACCGGGAGTAAGGTAATGTCTGTCGCATATCGGAGCCGAATAAGCTCCCCGCTGTTTGACATTGTAAACGAAAGAAAGAGAAGCGCAGGCGGCGCGTGTCCTGGCGGTTCGGTCTGGTAACAGATTGAACAACCGAAACATAGTCGTTTGCGTTTATATTTAGAGAGCTAATAAAGCTTCGATGGAAACATCGAGTGTACATTATACTCTCGTCAATTTAATACGCATTGCGATCACATGATAATGGTTTACCATTATCGAGCTGTTTCAAACTTGAGAGTTTGATCCTGGCTCAGAACGAACGCTGGCGGCAGGCTTAACACATGCAAGTCGAACGGGTGTAGCAATACATCAGTGGCAGACGGGTGAGTAACACGTGGGAACCTTCCTAGAGGTACGGAACAACGCAGGGAAACTTGCGCTAATACCGTATACGCTCTTGCGAGGAAAGATTTATCGCCTTTAGACGGGCCCGCGT
>JANOXS010000097.1:0-23384 GCA_031418535.1 Hyphomicrobiales bacterium
ACAAGTATTCCGTGTACGGACGGATCATTGTTCAATTTTTGCACCATGGCCAGTAAATCTGCTTCTGATGTATCCGCAGGCATTTTATGCTCCCACGAATTCATGCCCACTTCCACGGTTTGCTTGGCCTTGTTGGCCACATAAACTTTGGAAGCCGGATCTTCACCCACCAACACAACAGCAAGGCCGGGAGTTAAGGTGTGGTCGCGTTTGAGGGACGCCACTGCAATGGCAATGCGCCCGCGCAAGGCCTCGGCATAGGCTTTTCCGTCAATGAGTTTGGCCATGTTTTAATGTCCTGTGTTTCCAGTTTCTACCACCCCCTCTTCCGTCGCTACGCGCCACCTTCTCCCGCGAGGGGAGAAGGCTGAAGGAGTATCGTAACCCTCTCCCCTTGCGGGAGAGGGGGGACCATTGCGGCACGCAATGGTGGGTGGGGGTCGCTTAAAACAACCCTTGAATCTGCCCCGCCGCATCCAAGCCAATCACTTCGGCGGATGGAGTTTTTGGTAGGCCGGGCATGGTCATCACATCACCGCAGATGACCACGATGAACTCCGCACCAGCCGACAAGCGAATTTCGCGGATCGGAACGCTGTGGTTCACCGGTGCGCCCTTCAGGTTTGGATCGGTGGAGAATGAATACTGCGTCTTGGCCATGCAGATCGGGAACTTGCCATAGCCAGCGGCTTCATAGGCTTTGAACTGATCGCGCACGGATTTATCAGCAATGGCATCATCGGCGCGGTAAATTTCTTTCACAATAGTGCGCACTTTTTCAAACAGTGGCATGTCTTCATCATAGATCGGCTTGAATTGCGCGCCGCCTTTATCAGCAAGTTCCGCCACATGCTTCGACAATTCTTCAATGCCCTCGCCGCCCTTGGCCCAATGCAAGCACTTGAACGCCTGCACGCCGTGAGTTTTGCAATAATCTTTTACGGCGTCAATTTCAGCATCCGTGTCTGAGATGAAATGGTTTACAGCAACGGCAATTGGCACGCCAAATTTTTTCACATTTTCAATGTGGCGGCCCAAGTTAGCGAGGCCTTTCTTAAGAACTTCAACATTCTCAACCTTCAGCTCGTCTTTGGCGGCACCACCATGCATTTTGAGAGCGCGCACTGTAGCCACGATCACCGTGACCGATGGCGTGAGACTTGCTTTGCGGCACTTGATATCGAAGAATTTTTCAGCGCCCAAATCAGCGCCGAAACCTGCTTCTGTCACCACATAGTCAGCCAGTTTCAAAGCCGTCTGCGTGGCCATCACCGAGTTACAACCATGGGCGATATTGGCGAACGGGCCACCATGCACGAAGGCTGGATTGTTTTCGAGTGTTTGCACCAAGTTCGGCATCAACGCATCTTTAAGCAAAACCGTCATTGCGCCCGGGGCTTTCAAATCCTTGGCAAGAACTGGAGTTTTATCTTTGCGGTAAGCCACAACGATCTGACCAATCCGGCGTTCCAAATCGGCAATCGAAGTAGAGAGGCAGAGGATGGCCATGATCTCGGAAGCCACCGTAATATCAAAGCCAGCTTCGCGTGGATACCCATTGGCCACACCACCGAGCGAACAGATGACTTCACGCAGCGCGCGATCATTCATATCCATCACACGACGCCATGCAACACGGCGCGTATCGATATTAAGTTCATTGCCCCAATAAATGTGATTGTCGATCATTGCCGACAACAAATTATGGGCTGATGTGATAGCGTGGAAATCGCCAGTGAAATGCAAGTTGATATCTTCCATCGGAACGATTTGCGCATAACCGCCGCCAGCAGCACCGCCCTTCATGCCAAAGCACGGGCCTAAGGAAGGTTCGCGCAAAGCCACAATGGCCTTCTTGCCAATGCGATTGAGACCATCACCAAGGCCCACAGTCGTCGTGGTCTTGCCTTCACCAGCGGGTGTTGGGTTAATCGCCGTCACCAAAATCAACTTGCCATTTGGCTTTGCTTTGAGGCTATCAATATAGCTCAAATTCACCTTAGCTTTGGTATGGCCGTAGGGGATGAGATCATTTTCTGGAATGCCAAGGTGCTTGCCAATCGCCATGATCGGCTTCATTTTGGCTTCGCGGGCAATTTCGATATCGCTTTTAACGGTCATTTCCAGATTTCCTCAGATGATAAAATTGTTCTTAATGGGAAACTACACAAATTCGCAGATTTGTCTAGTTTCAGTTTTGTACTGCACGACGCTTAGACTATTTCATGTGCATACAGAATTTCATAATCGCCACAGCAACAACTGTTCACGACAACGCATTAAGTCGCATTTTATGTCAGAGAAAACTTATGACCCTAGGCAAGCAATGAAAGTGTTGAACGAAAGACGGCGCGACAGGTGGTTGCAAAGCTTCACAAATTGGTCGGCGGACAAAATTGCTCCTGTGCCGCTTGGGCAGTTCTTCCATGAGTTTTTGATCTTCGGCATCAAGCAGGCTTGGGCTTGCTTGTTTGCCGGCGTTTTAATCACGGGCATTCTTGGCACCTATCTGCTCTATCCGCACAACGCTATTATCTCGCGATATGATTTTCTGTTCCTCTTGGCGCTGGGCATGCAGGCTGTATTGCTGCTTCTAAAATTTGAGCGCTGGGACGAAGCCAAGATTATCGCCATTTATCATGTGGTGGGCACCATCATGGAAATTTTCAAAACCGCCAAGGGGTCTTGGGTTTATCCGGAAGCCAATTTTTTCCGCATTGCCGGCGTGCCACTGTTTTCCGGTTTCATGTATTCAACGATTGGCAGTTATATGGTTCGCTGTTGGCGCTTGTTTGATTTCAAATTTTCAAACTATCCAGATGTCAGATGGAGTTGGGCATTGGCGCTGCTGATCTACACCAATTTTTTCAGCCATCATTATATTATCGATTTGAGACTGGCGCTTTTTGTGATGGCCGCAATGATTTATGGGCGCATTTGGATTTATTTCACCTGCGATAAAATCCCGCGACGAATGCCGCTGCTATTGGGGTTTTTCCTTGTCGCCTTTTTTATCTGGCTGGCGGAAAATATTGGAACATTCACATCTGTGTGGCTCTACCCACATCAACTCCGCCACGGCTGGTCGCCTATCGGATTCGAAAAATTAGGCTCGTGGTTTTTGCTGATGATCATCAGCTTTGTGCTGGTCACCACTGTTCACAAGCCAGAAAAACCTAAGCCGCTGGATTGACCACGCGAACACCAGCTTCGGCCAATTCGGCAATCACGCGTTTTTTAACAACCGCCGCTTCGTCTGCATTTACATTCCAAGCCGATATCTTATGCTTAAAACCGTCATACCCGCCCGCTTTCAACCACAGGCACAGCGCTTCATGTTCAGCCTTTGATGTTTCTTTAGGGCGCTTGGCAGCAAGGCGGTGTACGGAGTTTTCCGAAACCCCTTTCCAGACATGAACAAAGGCCGCATCGTTTTTTTCAACAATACCGACCGACATTTCGCCCCAAATGCCAGCATCTTTTTTGGCTTGTTCTTGAGCCATGCGTTGATTTTTTAAAGCTTCGAGTGAAACGGGGGGTTGTTCTAATTTATGACCAACGTCGCGCTTAGAACTGTTCATTTTGGTCACCTTTAAAGATTGATTTTATTTGCTATGCGCCCATATCGAGCAAATAGCGACCGCTAACTTAAGAGTTAGGTGTTTGCGGTCTTAGCTGCTAGTCAGGCGACTTAACCGGAGCATTTCGAGATGGCATTTCCGCCAAATTATAATCAGGAGCGCAACAATCGCGCCAAAAACAAACAACGCAAAGCAATTGAAAAAGCGAACAAGCGCGACGAAAAGTCAGCGCAGCGCAAACATGAATCTGAAGGCCAAGTGCCCGAGGCGCAAAGCCCTTCAGAAGATAAGGACAATTCGTAATGGCTAAGAAAAAACAAAAAGTGGATGACAGCACAATCATGTTCGACGTGATTTATGAAGATGGCACCAAGTCATCGCGCCGCCGCGTAGCAGCAGCGGAACTTGATCCACATGACAAAGACGACGCATCTGCAAAAACAGTTTTAATGGCACAAGATCAGAAAATTGCCCAAATGAGCGGCAACCCCAGAGGGCCTATCAAGTCCATTACCCGGTCTGAATAAAACCCGCTTATTCCGCTGGAACCATGTGCTGAACTGCGGGGCGCATTGCTTCGCGGAATGATACAAGCCGTTCATTGGCTTCATCCCACAACACCAATTTCACACATTTGAAGCTTTGCCAAAAGGTGATGCGTCCCATTTCCGCAAGCTCAGGATAGGCGCGCATAACTTCAGGCAAGCGGTAAAACGGGATGCGGCTGGACAGGTGATGCAAATGATGCATTCCAATGTTGCCTGAAAACCAGCGGAATGGTTGGGGCAGATCATAATAAGAGCTACCAGCTAAGGCCGCCTCGTCATGGTTCCAATCTGGCCCGCGCTTCCATTCTGTTTCGTCAAATTGGTGCTGAACATAAAACAGCCAAATACCGGCAGCGGCACCTAAAAATACAATTGTTAAGTGCACAACTAAAAACTGCCAGACACCTAAAAAATAACAACCAAGGCCAAAGGCGAGCAGCAGCCCAAGATCGGTCAGCAGCACACTCATCCATGAGGCGCGGCCTTGACGGAAAGAGTCAAAAGGCAGTCTTTGCTGCAACATAAATATATAGATCGGCCCAATGATGAACATAACAATCGGGTTGCGATACAAGCGGTATTTCACCCGACCAAACAGATCGAGCTGCATATATTCATCAACAGTGAGCGTGGTGATATCGCCCATGCCACGTCTGTCCAAATTTCCAGAACCTGCATGGTGCATAGCGTGGGCATGACGCCAATAATCATAAGGTGTCATCGTCAGAACACCAAGCAAGCGGCCGAGCCAATCGTTGAAAAAGCGCGACTTGAATAGAGAATTATGCCCACAATCATGTTGCAGCATAAAAATACGCACCACAAATCCAGCTGCCGGAAGCATGAACAATGCCGAAAGCCACAGGTTTGTTGTAAAAAACCAATAAGCTGCGGACCAACACACAACGAATGCTGAAAGGGTTATGAGAAGTTCGATAGCTGAACGTAAGTCATTACCTTGCCGAAAAGGGGCAAGACGTTTTGCCCAAACTTGTGCTGAAACCGCCAATCATATATTCCTTCAAAAAGGGCCCCACGGCGAAACTCACAAAAGATTCGCCCTTAATTAAGCCTGTCTAGCACAGGCTTTGGGCTAAATTGCCAAGTATTTTTCGCCGCAGTGACGTTGAGCTACAGTAAGGCTTGTAATTACGGCGAAAATACACTATGTTCCCGTCATCGAATTTAGGCCGATCGGCGCGCGGCACTGCACTTTTCTAAAGAAAGCGCGTAGGCCAACTCCTCTTATCCTTCATTCGTATGGCAATATCCCGCATTTCGCGGGCCTGTCATTCATTTTAGTTCTAATTCAAGGATAAGTTAAGTTATGCAAAAAGGCACCGTAAAGTGGTTTAACGCGCAAAAAGGTTTCGGCTTCATTCAGCCAGATGCCGGCGGACCAGACGTATTCGTCCACATCAGCGCTGTTGAACGTGCGGGTCTCCGTGGTCTCAACGAAGGCCAGAAGATTGGTTACGAAATCGTCGCTGACAAGCGCACCGGCAAATCATCTGCTGACAGCTTGCAAGCTGTTTAAGCAATAACGAACTAAACTCTAAGCGCCGACCACGTATGTACCGGCGGCGCGCCGGGTTGACGTAACCGCATTCTTCGCAAGAGAGTGCGGTTTTGGTTTTTTATAGTGGGCGCTTTCAATTGGCTGAATGATCCTGCCAAGGCGAAATGCGTCAAAGTCGAGGGAAAGTTGCTGCGCGAAGTAAAGGAGATATTTCCCTTTTTCTCCAGACGCCAGCAACTAGACAGTCATCGCCTCGCCCTATTATCAGCGGATCAGCGCATTGATGTAAGCAGCACCGATACCAACTTTGTCGTAGTGTTCGCGCGCCATACGAATGTAATCGTGAACATCGAAAAATCCACTGTGTTCGCCATTCTCATCCAACCAGATTAATGGGCCGGTCACTTTAAAATGAACTCGCATGGGTTCATCGCTTTCATAGGCGACAAGCGTGTGGCCTTCTCCCGGGGTTTCATAAACAAAATCGCCGGCAGTCGCTGTCCAGTCATGCTCCAGATAACCCCATTTGCCAGAAATCGTGTAGGCAAAAACCTCGTGTGGGTGATAATGGCGGTTCACCAGACCCGCCTTTTTAGCCATCAGAATATCGCACCACATATTCTTTTCTGGAGAAATCCACAGAGGCCGTGATGAGACGGTTTCGGTGAAGGGCACATAGTAACGATCGTCATCGATAGGTGCATTCGGAAGATAGACCTCTGGCTTGGCATCCGGTTGGAACACTTTGGTAATTGGCTTGAGATCGCGCCAGAATTCATTTTTCGCTGCTTCGGCCATGATTTTCCCCTTTGAAAGTTTCTCAAGCAACCGTCCGTGAACCCGGCAGCAGTTCGTTCATTTTGAATGCCAAACGCCCCTCGGTCAACCGTGTTTCACCAATCCGGCGTCCGGTCACCGCCCACGAACTGCGCGCTTTTGGCGGTGTATTGAAAAAGCTCAACGCGAGATCCGGAAGGGTCTGCAAGCCACGCCTGCCATGTGTCATCGACACCATATTTTTTATCGGTGACGTTCACACCCTTTGAACGGATATGCGCGATGGCGTCATCTAAACTGGTCACTTCAAAACAGAAATGATCCACTTGACCAAAAACCGGAAGCGGTGCCTTTGGATCGATGAATACCTCAACATAAGTGCGACCACCCGCAGCAAGGTAAAAACCCATGCGGCCAGAAGGTCGATTAAAATTGAAGGTTTTCTCGAGCCCCAAAACACCAACATAAAATTCCTCGGCGGCTTTGAGGTCATGGGTCTTAACGCAAACATGGGCCACCTGTTTTACAAAACTCATGAAGCCAATTCCTTCTCAATATTTTTCATTTCAACAGCGGTGAAGGTTTGAACTTTCAATGCACCCACACAGTCTTCAATCTGTTCCGGCTTGCTGGCGCCAATTAAAGCCGACGTCACGCAACTATCTCGCAACACCCAAGCAACAGCCATTTGCGCCAGCGTTTGCCCGCGCTCCTGCGCTATTGCATTGAGGCGCTTCAACTTGGCGACCACAGCTGCAGATATAGCGTCGGCTTTCAAAAACACATTGCGTGTGGCGCGACTTTCCGCTGGAACACCTCCCAAGTATTTCGCAGTCAACATTCCTTGTGCCAGAGGTGAAAATACAATTGTGCCCATGCCAGCTTTATCTGCCACACCCAATGCACCTTCAAGTTCAGGTTCACGCTGCAACATGGAATAACGCGGTTGATGGATCAGACACGGAGTTCCCAAGTCTTTCAAAATCGCCGCAGCCCTCTTGATGTGTTCAGCGGGATAGTTGGAAATACCCACATAAAGTGCACGGCCCGAGCGCACAGCCGTATCAAGCGCGCCCATAGTTTCCTCTAACGGCGTGTCCGGATCAAACCGGTGCGAATAAAATATATCAACATAATCAAGGCCCATGCGTTTCAAGCTTTGATCCAAACTAGCGATCATATATTTGCGGCTGCCCCATTCGCCATAAGGCCCGTCCCACATCCGGTAGCCCGCTTTACTCGAGATGATCAATTCATCGCGGTGCCCAGCAAAATCCTCGCGCATAATTTTGCCAAAAGCTTCCTCTGCTGATCCCGGCGGCGGACCATAATTATTGGCCAGATCAAAATGGGTGATGCCCAGATCAAAAGCCTTCCAACATAATTTTCGCTTCAGATCATGGGGGTGATCAGCGCCAAAATTATGCCACAGGCCCAGAGACAGCGCGGGAAGAAGGAGGCCGCTCTTCCCGCACCGATTATATTTCATCACTTCATCAACGCACGTGCATCATCCGGACCAAGAGCGGCCGGACGCTTGCACGTGGATTTAAGTGTTACAACTTTCTTGGACTTTCCAGATTCCAACATGGCCGTCATCACTTCAACAACATGTGCCACGAGTGAAATATCGCACCGCGCCAGCTTCTTCTTTTTAATTGATGCGGCCATATCAGCAAGACCAGCACAGCGATAATTCGCCCAGAGCACATCAGTTTGGCTGTTACCCATGCCCCAGTTGTTTTTCGCAAACGGGTGATCCCAAGCTTTTAAGGCTTTTGGTGTTTGGTCAGAACCAGCCACCATAACTTCGCCACCAAAGAAATTTGGATCAGGCACAAACATCGCAGCATCGGTTCCATAAAGCTCCATGTTCTGATGCTTATGCGCCCACACATCCCAAGACAGTGAAACCGTTACGCAAGCGCCAGTCGCGAATTCTAATAGTGCATGATAAGTGGTTGGAATTTGTACTTTCAGCTTTTCGCCATTACGCGGATTTTTAGGTTGGCTATTAATCTCGCGGGTTTTGCGGCCTGTGTTCAGCATAGCGGACACGCGCTTCACGGGACCAATCAAGTTGATCAGGTTAGTAATGTAATAAGGTCCCATATCGAGAACTGGGCCGCCACCGGGCTTGAAAAAGAAATCAGGATTTGGATGCCACATTTCCATGCCCGGCCCCATGAAGTGACAGGTGCCAGAAACAATTTTGCCAATCTCGCCCTTATCGATGGCAGCACGCGCCTGTTGGTGCGACGACCCCAAAAATGTGTCCGGTGCTGAACACACGCGCAGCTTTTTCTTGGTGGCATATTTTTGCAAAGTCAACGCATCTTTGTATGTCAGCGTCACCGGCTTTTCCGAATAGACATGTTTGCCCGCATCGAGAATTTGCTTTGACACTTTAAAATGTGTGGCAGGCACCGTGAGGTTTACCACAATGTCAATGTCTTTGGCTTTGAGCAGATCTTTCACAGTTTCGGCCCGCACACCAAATTCGGCAGCGCGCGCTTTTGCAGCATCCATGTTAATATCGGCCACGGCCCGCACTTCAATATCTTTGAACAAATTCGCGAGCTTTAAATAGGCCCAAGAAATGTTACCGCATCCGATAATGCCAACGCCTAAAGTTTTTTCCATTTTTCTACCTCAGATTTTCGAAACGTAATTAAAGCTATTTTTGGCCCAAGATTTGTAATCAGCGGGGTTATCATGCTCCAAAACAAACTGTGTGCAGCGTGAATGTTCGCGAAGCGCTCTGAGTATTTCTGGCCAATTGCCCTTACCCTTGCCAACTACGGTTTGGCCCAATTCCACTTCCATATTTCCGTTCACAGCAAATTCTTTAATGTGAGCAGCTGTGATGCGCGCGCCATATTTCTTGATCCATTTCACAGGATTTTGCTTGGCATGAATGACCCAGCCAATATCCATTTCCCAATCGAGCAACGGCCCGCCTTCAAAAATGCAGTCAATGGGGAACGAACCATCTTTAAGTTTCTTGAATTCAAAATCATGGTTGTGCCAGCCAAAACCAAAACCTTCTTCACGCACGGCTTTTGCCACGGCACCCAAGCGCTTGCCAAAACCTTTCCAATAGGCTGGCGTATTTTTGCGTTCATCAGGCAGAACGAAAGGGCAGTAAAAATATTTGATGCCCATAATGCGACCAACTTGGATGACGCGTTTTATATCCTTTTCAAACAGATCAAGCGGGAACAGATGCGTGGTCGGCATGGTCATGCCATGCTTATCGAGCAGCGCCTTGAATTTTTCAGGCTCATCAAAAAATGCCCCCGCCGTGCCATAAGCACCCCCAAAGCCTTCCACTTCTTTATAGCCACACTTGGCCAGATGTTCGATGACACCATCCCATGGTTGAAAGTTTCGGGCTGAGTATAGTTGAAATGAAAGTCTTTTTGGCATGAGGGCCTCCTCGATTTAAATACAGGTTGCGGAATAAAGATCACGGATTGTGAAGGTGGGGATTGAAGACGGGTCTTCGGCAGTGAATTCAATTGTTTTAGTTTCACCGGGCAAAAGATCAAAAGCGCTATCAGAAAAATGACCCGCCACATCAGCTTCAAGTGACACATAGTAGGCTGGCTTTTCTGCATTAAGCGAGAGCGCCGAGCCGTTGATTTTGAGTTCTATTTTTGAATCTTCAAATGCATAAGACTTATAGGGCTTGAGCGCAAAATGGTTTCTATCTGTGCCATTCACCGAAATGTGCAAAATGGCATCATCAAGCTCTGCAGTTGAAAAAGACATCACTTCAACTGCACGATCAGCCGGAACCACTTGTTTTTGCTGCTTTATAACGCTGCGCTCACCATTGGGTTTAACCGCTTCACACACTACATCAGCACTCGCTGCATCCAAGCGATCATTCACCGCCATGATGCTGATGGTCTTGCCATCTTTGGAAGGCACAGCAAATGCTGCCAACGGCGCATAGAACCGACGCGCCATGTAATGTAACGCTTTCCAACCGCCACCATGATCTAGACCACTCCATGATGCGACTGGCCACGTGTCATTCAGCTGCCAATAAAGTGTGCCCATGCAATGCGGCTTCAAAGTTCGCCAATATTCAACAGCCACGCGCATGGCAAGCCCATGCTGAATTTGACTGACATACACAAAATCCTCGAACTTCATAGGAAAGCGGAAATAGCGGAACATGGTTTCGGCAATTCGCGCATTGCCGCCATTGTTTTTCTGGTGTGAATCCATAACCGGTGAAGAAATATTCATGTCTTCAAGTTTTGCAAATTGCTTCATCACCGCCATAGATGGGAACGACTGAAATCCAAACTCCGAACAGAAGCGCGGTTTCACGTCTCTATAGTGTTCAAAATCTTTGCCCTCATGCCACACCGACCAGAAATGCATGTCGCCGGAGCGATCATCATGCCAGGCATCACCAAATGACATCAGACCCGGCGAAGGCGAAGACGGCCACCATATCGCTTGCGGATCGGCTTTTAACATTGTCTCTTCGATGCAGCGGTTCAGACGATCATAATTGACCAAATAGCGATCACGATTTTTGCGTGACTCTTCAAACCACGTGAGCGCACCTAAGAGTTCATTGTCGCCACACCACAAGACCATCGATGCATGGTGGCTCAAACGCTTGACTTGATAATCAACTTCTTCACGGACTTCATTCAAGAAATCAGGCGTCGTTGGATAGAGACTGCAGGAGAACATAAAGTCTTGCCAAACCATCAACCCTAGTTCGTCGCAGAGATCATAAAAATAATCCTGCTCATAAAATCCGCCACCCCAAACCCTCAGCATATTCATGTTTGCATCCACCGCAGTGCGGAGCAATTTTTCAGTCAGTGCAGGAGTTGCCTGCGAAGGCAAAGCGTCAGCCGGAATCCAATTGGCACCTTTGCAAAAAATCTCATGCCCATTTACTTTGAAGGCAAAGCGCGCACCCACGTCATCGGGCGTGGTGATCAGCTCAACCTGCCGCACGCCAACACGACGCTTCACGTGGCTTTGGTCGCAACTCACCTCGAGATCATAAAGATGCTGAGCGCCCTGCCCCGCCGGCCACCACAATATCGGTTTCTCGATTTCAAAGGCTTCGTGAATTTTCCATATGCCCGGTTCAACTTCAATATCGCGTGTCAGAGTTTGGCCGTTAAATTTGGTGGTGATCTGCGTATGGCCGCCACCACCTGCTGCATAAAGTTCAGTCATCACTTGAAGGGTGACAGACCCATCTTTGTGATGAACTTGATGCGCAGTAACATGTTCGATCCGGGCAACTTCGGCACAGCATAATTTAATATCGCCATAGAGACCAAAGGGCGCAATGGCCAAGTTCCAATCCCAGCCATAATGGCACTGCGCTTTACGCAACATATTGGGGTGCGGAATGGGGCAGTTGCTAAATGAGTAGGGAATGAAAAATGGTTGCGCTGCTTGCTTGGCAGCGGCGGCTTTTGGATTGGAATGAAACACGATGCGAATTTCATTTTCGCCATGCTTCAAAAACTTCGAAACATCTGGCCTGTAACGCCGAAACGAATTTTCAGCTGACAAAACGAATTGGTCGTTCAAAAAGATCTCAACCACCGTATCAAGATAAGTAATATCGAGATACCAGTTGCGCTTCAAATCACCAGAAAACTGAAAATCCCGCTTCGTTTCCCAATCTTCATTTGCAACCCAGCGAACATCATATTCATTGCGCCCGACATAGGGATGTGAAATTTGACCAGCCGCAACCAAAGCCGAGTGAACATCACCCGGCATTTCCATCGCAGCACTGTGCTTGCCATCTAAACTCTTGAGTGCCCACGTGCCAGCAAGATCAAGCATAAATTAGAGCCTATCGCCAGTGGCCCCATCAAACACCGAAGCAAGGCCGATGCGGAAACGAACATCCACTTTTTGACCCGGTTCAAAATGCTGGTTTGATTCAACGCGGGCACTGAACAGCGTGTCATCGATCTTCAGCCACACCAAGCTGTCTGAACCCATGGGTTCAACCAAATCAACCACGCCCTTATAAGCATCGCTGCCAGCTTTTGAGGCTGCCATATCGAGTTGAATATGTTCAGGGCGCACACCTAAAACCGCAGCACCTGCTTTCAAAGGCGCATCTGGTGCGTAATCCGCTAACGGAATTTTTTGGCCGCCAAGATGGAACACAGCCTTGGCACCAGCACCCTCAATTTTACCTTTCAGGAAGTTCATCGAGGGCGAGCCAATGAAGCCCGCGACATAAAGGTTTTTCGGCTTGTTATAAATTGTTTGTGGCGCATCCAATTGTTGAATGGTGCCACCTTTCATCACGGCAATACGGTCGGCCAAGGTCATGGCTTCAATCTGATCATGCGTCACATAAATCATAGTGTTGGCAAGGCGCTGATGAAGCCGCTTAATTTCCACACGAAGTTCCGCACGAAGCTTAGCGTCGAGGTTAGACAATGGCTCGTCGAACAGGAACACATCTACTTCACGCACAAGCGCACGACCAATTGCAACGCGTTGGCGTTGACCGCCCGAAAGGGCTGAAGGTTTGCGTTGCAGAAGTTCGCCAAGCTGCAACATATCGCCCACGCGCTTTACGCGCTTTTCAATTTCCTCTTTAGGAAGGCCAGACACGCGAAGCCCGAATGAGAGATTCCGTTCCACCGTCATTTGCGGATAGAGCGCATAAGATTGGAACACCATGCCGATGCCGCGATCTTTAGGCTCTTCCCACGTTACGTTTTTACCTTTGATAAAAACTTGACCATGCGAAGGCTCAAGCAAACCAGCAATGCAGTTGAGCAGTGTGGATT
The DNA here is from genome assembly GCA_031418535.1 of Hyphomicrobiales bacterium. Lineage (GTDB taxonomy): Bacteria > Pseudomonadota > Alphaproteobacteria > Rhizobiales > Aestuariivirgaceae > Aestuariivirga. The sequence goes on from JANOXS010000097.1 coordinate 13,238, forward strand.
TGCCGCAACCCGATGGACCAAGCAACACCAAGAATTCACCGTCGGCGATATCAAGATCAAGGGCCTTGAGAACTTGCACTGCGCCATAGCTCAGGGCAAGGCCGCGGACTGAAACGCTGGGAGTGGAATTTGCTTTCATGAGATCAACCTTTAACTGCGCCAGCTGCAATGCCGCGTACAAAATATTTGCCTGAGAAGAAGTAAATCGCCAGTGGCACAATTCCGGTTAGAATAGTGGCAGCCATATCGACGTTATATTCTTTGCCGCCCTGCACCGAGTTCACGATGTTGTTGAGCTGAACTGTCATCGGATAATTGGTAGGGCCTGCATAAATTACGCCAAACAAAAAGTCATTCCAGATGCCCGTGATTTGCAAGATGACGGCCACAGTAAAAATAGGCGCAGACATCGGCACAAACACTTGGAAGAAAATACGCCAGTAACCAGCTCCATCAACACGAGCTGCTTTGAAAAGTTCTTGCGGCAATGATGCAAAATAGTTTCGGAACAACAGCGTTAAAATTGGAAGACCGAAAATCGTGTGCACCAACACCACCGCAGGCAATGTGGAATAAATGCCAAGCCAGCGGGTGATGATAACCAAGGGATAAAGCATCACAACATAAGGAATGAATGAGCTGACAAGTAGGACCGTGAAAAATGCTTCGGAGAACTTAAACGGCCAATTTGCCAGCGAGTAACCTGTAATTGATGCAATCGCGATGGAAACAATGGTGCTAGGGAAAGTAATGCGCACCGAATTCCAAAATCCAACTTTAATGCCCTCGCAATAAAGTCCCGTGCAAGCGCTGTTCCAAGCTTTGCCCCAAGCCGCAAAAGTTGGGTTCATCGTCGGAATGAAAATGTTGCCACTGCGAATGGCCTCGATGTCTTTCAGCGACGTGATGACCATGATGTAAAGGGGGAACAGAAAAAACAATGCACAGAGTGTGAGGACCGAATAAACAATAACCCGCTCTGTCGAGATAATTTTTTTTGGCTTCCGGCCAGATGGCGAAACAGTCAAATTTGACATGATGCTTTTAATCCTTCTTGCCAAATTCCATTTTGATCCACGGGATCAAAATAATTGCCATTGCCACTAACATGCAGGTTGATGCTGCGAGTGATTGTCCCAAATTTGCCGAGAAATTCTGGTAGATATATCGCGTGGGAACGTCCGACGAAATTCCCGGTCCACCATCTGTAATTGCCACGACCAAATCATAAATACGTACTGCACCGGAAGCCACAATCACAAAGGTTGTCACCATCACAGGTTTCATCATCGGCAACACAATTTGCAAATAGGTGCGCCATGTTGAAATGCCATCGATCTTTGCGGCTTTCCATATTTCTTCATCAATGCCGCGAAGGCCAGCGAGCATCAAAGCCATCACAAAGCCTGAGCCCTGCCAAATACCAGCGATGACAATGGCATACATCACCATTTGACGATCAGCGATCCAGCCGAATGAAAAGCTTGCCCATCCCAATTGGCGAACAGCAGCCTGCAAGCCATATTCAGGCGACATAATCCAAGCCCATACGTGGCCGGTTACAATGAAAGAGAGTGCAAATGGATAAAGATAGATCGTGCGAAAAACGCCTTCCAAGCGAATTTTTTGGTCCATAAACACGGCCAACAAAAACCCAATTGAAATTGAAAGAACAATAGAGAGGATTGCGTAAGTGAGAACATTGGGCAAGGCGCCTGCGCACTTCCATTGCCAAGCTTCGGTTCCAATTTTCGTAAGACCCGGACAATCCATCCAGCGGTCAGTTTTAAACAACCGGTTATAATTGGCCAGTCCAACATAACCGTTCATCCATTCACGCGGCGTGAACAGGGGTAAAATCTTAATATTAGTGAATGAGAATAGAATGGTCCATGCGGTGCCTCCCACAAACACACCCAGCACGATGAGCATCATTGGCAACGATGCAATTTTAGACGACAAATTCTTGAATAACGGATTTGGCCTATCCATTTTCTCCAGCTCCCCACCCCATTTTCAGTAGACAACGGGTTCGGCGCCTCCAAGAGAGCCGAACCCGCGCAAGTCTTAAATCAAGAAAGCTTACTTAGGAGCGTTCTTAATGATGTCCACGAATTTAGCTTGAGCAGCGGCAGCTGTCATTGCTGGATCAGCCATGAACGCTGTGAACGTGTCGTTGATTTGGTTGATCGAGTCACGATCAATCATTTGAACGTCGTTCGGGAATACTGCAGTTGATTTGTCCAGAATTTCAAGACCCTTCTTCATGCAGTCATTGGCAGCGCCCAGATCCACGTCAGCACGCATTGGCAGTGAACCCTTCTTCAGGTTGAATGCAACTTGCACTTCTTTGGTCACGAGAGTTGCGGCCATTTTCTTTTGAGCAGCAGTCACTGCTGGATCTTTGTTCTTTGGGAAATAGAACACGTCGCCGCCTGTGTTCAGAACTGGAGTTACACCCAGACCTGGCAAGCAGTCATAGTCCTTACCAGCAACCATCTTGGCAACGGCAAATTCGCCGCCAGCCCAGTCACCCATAATGTTCGCAGCAGCTTTGCCTTGAATGACGAGACCAACAGCTTCGTTCCACTGTGGAACCATTTTGTCAGCAGGCACGAATTCACGAACCGCAGCAAGTGCTTCAAACACTTTGCCGAATTCTGGTCCACCAGCGATTGCAAGATCACGATCTTTGTAAACCTTTACAAAGTTATCAACACCAGCGAGCGCCACAAGAACGTCGCCAGCGAGCAAGCCAACAGGCCAACCTTGAGCGAGTGACAATGGCTGAATGCCCTTGGCTTTCAAAGCAGGAGCAGCAGCTACAAGCTCAGCCCAGTTTTGTGCTGGAGCAATACCTGCATCTTCAAACACCTTGCGGTTGGTCCACATCCATTGTGCCGAATGCAAGTTCACTGGAACGCAATAAACTTTGCCATCCTTGGTGCAGCTTTCAAGCTGTGAAGCTGGACGCAAAATCTTGGCCCAATCACCAGCAGTTGCTACATCAGTAATATCTTCCAGAAGACCAGCAGCAATAAGATCATCAGCATCTTTGCCGGGGTTCAACTGCGTAGCACCCATGGGGTTGCCACCGAGAATACGTGAAATGATAATTGGACGCGCAGTGTCGCCTGAACCAGCGATAGCACCGTCAACCCAATGATCGCCAGAAGCATCAACTGCCTTGGCAAATTCAGCAACAGCAGCGGCTTCACCACCAGATGTCCACCAATGTGTAACTTCGAGATCAGTTGCAGAAGCAATTCCAGCAGTCATTATTGACGCTGAGAATGCCAGAGCAGCAGCAAATTTTTTAAGTCCCATGACAGTTTCCTCCCTTGTCGTTTATCGGGTACAAACGGACGCTATGTGAAATAAAAAAAATTTGCAACGTTTCAGATGCAGATTCACAAAAATAAATTTTGCTGCACTGCACAACGTTAATTATGGACTTGTATCGTTTCAGATTACGGATAGTGTCGCACCCGCTATGGCTAAACCTCAGGATCCACCCGCCCGCCCCACCTTGCGCACTTTGGCGCAAATAACCGGACTTGGCATCTCCACAGTCAGCCAAGCGCTGCGTGACAACCCAGAAATTGCCGAAGACACCAAGCGCCGCGTGAAGCTGGCTGCCCAACAAGCTGGCTATCGTCCCGACCGCGCTGGGGTCAGGTTGCGCACCGGCAAAACCAACGTGATCACCGTCATTTTAAATCCTGAAGATGAAGGCTCTGGCTTCTTCTCGCAGTTTGTCTACGGCGTAAGTGCAGGCCTCAAAGATTCGCCCTATCATTTGGTTATAACGCCTTATGACTTAAACGACGCCATGGCGCCGGTGCGTTACATCGTTGAAACGTCATCGGCTGATGGCGTAATTCTATCGCGCACTCAGCCTGTTGACCCACGGGTGCGTTATCTTGCTGAAAACCACATGCCTTTTGTAACGCATGGTCGAACCGACATGGGATTGGTCCATCCTTATCATGATTTTGACAACGTCGCTTTTGCTTATGAGGCCGCGCGCAAACTGGCCGAACGCGGTAGAAAGCGCATCGCACTTTTAGGCCCTCCACCCGAATTGAATTACAGTCGGCACACCCATGAAGGTTTTCAAAAGGCCTTGTTGGATTTCGGCTTAGAGTCATTTGCATTGGCGAATTGTCACACTGATACGCCGCTCGCGCACGTCAAAGAAATTGGTCACCAGCTGGCTAGCCACCCGCAAAGGCCAGATGGCGTCATCGCTTCGGCAACAACTTCCGCCTATGCGCTTTCAGCAGGATTGCAAGAAGGTGGTTTGCGCATTGGCGTAGACTTTGACACAGCCTCAAAACACTCGAGCAAGCTTCTCAACATTGCCATTCCTCAGTTGATTTCCATCCCAGAAGATTTCCACGAAGCAGGCCGCGATTTGGCGCAAATTCTAATTCGATCAATTGATGGCGAAGACGCCATAAATTTACAACATTTGCTGCGGCCTTTTTAGTCCGTTGCGCATCACTGCGCATTTGCCTTAGTGTTAGGCCAACACAATAAAGGCCGCACAATGACAACACGTACATACTATGCCCCCCAAGGAGGCCTTCCGCCACAAACCCAATTGCTGACGGGCCGCGCCATGTTCACCACCTCTTACGCGGTCATCCCCAAAGGGGTGATGAGCGACATCGTAACCAGTTATTTGCCCTTCTGGGATAAGACGAGAGCGTGGATCATAGCGCGGCCGCTATCCGGTTTTGCTGAAACTTTTTCGCAATATATTATGGAAGTAAGTTCCGGCGGCGGCAGCACCAATCCAGAGCCAGATAAAAATGCTGAAGGTGTTGTGTTCGTCGTGGGAGGCTCAGCCACATTGACACTCGCGGGCAAGGCTCACGCACTAGTCGAAGGCTCCTATGCTTTCATTCCACCAGCCTGCAAATGGAGTTTCAAAAACACCAGTGCAGCACCCGTGCGTTTTCATTGGATTAGAAAATCCTATGAAGCCGTGAAAGGCATAAAGCCACCGGCCGCATTTGTGGTGAATGAAAAAGATGTGGCTCCGCATATCATGCCCGACACCAATGGCGCATGGTCCACAACGCGCTTTGTCGACCCCGCAAATCTTGCTCATGACATGCATGTGAGCATCGTAAACTTTGAACCAGGCGGGGTTATCCCTTTTGCCGAAACACATGTGATGGAACATGGTCTTTATGTGCTCGAAGGCAAAGCCGTTTACCGCCTCAATCAAGATTGGGTGGAAGTGGAAGCTGGCGACTTTATGTGGCTGCGCGCTTTCTGCCCGCAAGCCTGTTACGCAGGGGGACCGGGGCGTTTCCGCTATCTGCTTTATAAAGATGTAAACCGCCACATGAAGCTCAGCCTCACATGAAAATTGAACCGCTGACAAAATCAGCTTTTGCTCCTTTCGGTGAAGTTGTGGAAATGGAGGGGGGAGAGCGCATCACCATCAACCAAAATTTTGCCCAACGCTTTAATAATTTGGCACACATTGATGTTGAACTTGAAGGCGGTCGCGTGAACATAAGCCTCGCCGCAGCCATCCCGCGCCCGCAACCCATTGCAATAAAGATGATGGAACGCCACCCCCTCGGCAGCCAGATATTTTATCCGCTGCAAGATGAGCCATGGTTGGTGTTAGTCTGCGCCGATCCAAGCAATGTTGAATCCTATCATGCCTTCAAGGCCAATGGCCAGCAAGGCATCAATTACAAACGCAACGCTTGGCATCATCCATTGTTGGTTTTAAACCCCAGTCGATTTATTGTCATTGACCGCCAAGGCCCCGGCAATAATTTGGAAGAGGTGTGGTTGGAAAATGAATTCGTACTTCGGCCTTAAAAATTCGTGTGCCAGTGTTTGGCAATATCGATTCGTTTTGCAATCCACACTTTCTCATGGGCCAAAACATAGTCAATAAATTTGGCCAATCCTAAAGCGCGACCCGGCCTTCCGACCAAACGGCAATGCAACCCAACCGACATCATCTTGGGCGATCCGGCTTTGCCTTCCGCATAGAGGCAATCGAACGAGTCCTTCAAATACTGATAAAAATGCTCGCCTGTGTTAAATCCCTGCGGCGTAGCAAAGCGCATATCATTGGCATCAAGAGTGTAAGGAATGCTCAGATGTTTCGAGCCATCTTCTTTCTTCAACCAATAAGGCAGATCATCAGAATAATCATCCGATGAATACATGAATCCGCCTTCCTCCATCACCAGTTTGGTGGTGTTCATCGAGCAGCGTCCTGTATACCAGCCTAGTGGGCGGGCACCCGTCACCTCGGTATGAATGCGAATGGCTTCTGCAATGGAGGCCCGCTCATCGGCTTCACTCATATCCTTGTGCTCAACCCACTTCAAACCATGCGACGCAATTTCCCAATCAGCTTCCAGCATAGCGGCAACCTGATCTGGTGAGCGTTGCAGAGCAGTTGCCACACCATAGATGGTCAGCGGAATTTTGCGTGATGTGAACATGCGCCACAGCCGCCAAAAACCTGCGCGTGCCCCATACTCATAAATCGATTCCATATTCCAATGGCGTTGGCCGGGCCACGCAGCAGCCCCCACAATCTCGGATAAAAATGCTTCGGAGGCCGCATCGCCATGCAGCACATTGTTCTCGCCACCCTCTTCATAATTGAGAACAAATTGCACAGCCACCAAAGCACCATCTGGCCACTTTGGATCGGGAATGGCCCGGCCATAACCCTTCATATCGCGGGGATATTTGCTCATGCAGCACCTTCAATAAATTTGCGTTCAATGGCCAGCCCTTGCCACTCGTCGCCCTCATCAGCAAAAATCAAAGTGAATGGTCCCTTATATTTAGCATTCTTAGCCGATGCCAACCATTTAGCATTGTCTGTCTCATCCAATTTCATGCCAGCAGCAAAACTGGTTTTGGCATGGCACAATTCAGCGCGTGCAAAGATCGATTGCAGATCGGCATATTTGGTAGGTCCGTGCCAATTTCCTGTATCAGCCAAGAACCCAAGTGTTGGCCCGACAGCGTCCAACACATGATGCACAGCTTGGGGCGTCGACAAAGTTTCAAACCAGTTTTCCGTCACCACCCGCACATTATGCTTGACGCCAAGACTGGCAAATAATTTTAATCCGTCTACGGAGGATTTAAGTGCCGCCTCAGTTGGTGCGGCCTTACCCGCGATCACCCGCGCGTTTTCTGCTCCTAACTGCGCAGACGATTCAATCCAACTTACAATCCATGCCAAGTCTTTGTCGCGTGTTGAAGGATTGGTAATATCCCCATCATCAATCAGCATTGTTTGAATGACCACACCATGTTCACGGAACAACTTGCCCGTGGCGCGCAAATATGCGGGCTCTTGCGACGCTAAATGAAAATGACAAATCTCAACACGACCAAACCCACGCGCCGCAAGTTCCGCAGGCAAAGCCTCAAGCGAGATTCTATCCAGCAGATTGTGCACACTCCATGTGGAGACAGCGATTGGGTTTTGCGTCATATCTTGAACCTGTGATAGAGTGCATCAATGGAAAAGTTAACCCGCATCACACTGCTTGACAATACCAAGCGCCCCAAAGCCCCAAAAATTGAAAACCTAAGTCCCGCCCAGCGCCGCCAAGGCCGCCGTTTGAGCCTGTTTCATAACATGCACCGCGAACAATTACGCGAAGTTGAAAGCGCCATGGTGCAAATAGATGATGCGCTACTCACTAAAATTTCCGATCTCGATATGCGCCATAATTTTAAAGTCTTCGGCAATATGTGTGGCCAGGAATGCCAAATGCTCAGCGGCCATCACGGCATTGAAGACCAAGCCGTCTTTCCCGTGTTGCATGAAGCAGGCGACGCTGGGTTGAAAAAAGTGGTCGAACGCCTGATGGCTGAACATCTGGTGGTGCATGAATTGATCGAGGAGCTGGAAGCGCTGGCGATGATCGCCATCCAAAACCCAACTCCAAAAAATCACACCAAACTAAGACAGAGCTTCACCGAACTCAACATCTGCGTGCAATCCCATTTCGGCTATGAAGAAGCGGAGCTGGAGGATGCTTTGGGTGTTATTGATGTAGGGATTTGAGTGGCTTCTATCGAGGTGCCAAACGATTCCGTCGGTATGGACTCGAAAGGATAGTCAGCCTTACTCTGGCAGTCCAGCCCGGCGAAGCACTGCTAAGACCTTATCGCGCTTTTCGACTTCCTTGTAACGTTCCGACAGAATGACATTTTTGACGCAAAAATGTGGAAACTTGGCCCTTAAGTCATTAACAACTCTCGACGCATCTGCTTCTCGATTGCCAATTCCGTAAACACTTGCCAGCACCATGTTTGCATCGCAATCTTGTGGGTATCGCTTGAAATTTTGTTCGGCGGCGCGTTCTGCAACCTCCTGGTTGCCCGCCCAGAGATTGGCCCAAGCGAAGGACTCGATGTACCACCCAGGTGGATTGGGGCTGAGCTGCATTGCCGTCTTCAACACTTCTACGGCCCGTTCAGGCTTTCCGCCATAACCACACACCAAGCCCAGAAAAGCCGTAGCCCAAGAATCGCTTGGCGATAGCTTGATCGCTTTTTCGCACAGTTCAATGGCGAGGTCATGATCATCGCGCAAGAAAGCATTGCCACCCAACAGCATGTAAGCTGCCCCAATAGTTGGATCGAGTGCCAATGCGTGCTTAACCTGTTCCTCACAGCACTGAAGTGAAACTTCCCTATCGAAGTCAGGATTATAACGAGCTTGCCACCAGTAACAAAGGCCGAGGTTAATCATCGCACCAGTGTAGGCTGGATCGACGTCCAGCGCCTCTTTCAGCACTCGCTGAGCTTCTAAATTGTTCCTGGCATCGAATTCAAGAAACAGGTTTCGCCCGAGCGCCATCTTTTCCCAAGCACGAAGGCTCTTAGTCTGCCCCTCCCAAAGCCGTGCCAACTCACCATAAGTAAGCTTGATCTGGGTGGCCACGGCGATGTTACGGGTAATTTCATCTTGCACCGCAAAGATGTCTTTGAGTTCGCCATCAAACCGTTCTTCCCAAATATGTTTGCCAGAACGGCCATCAACCAAACTGGCATTAACTCGAACCTTATCTCCTGCCACGCGGACGCTGCCTTCCAGCAGGTAACGCACGCCCAAATCACGGGCCACGTCCTCGTGTCGCTCGTTGCGACCTTTATAAGCAAAGGAAGAGCTGCGCGAAATAACGATTAGCTCTTTGATCCGAGATAGTGCCATGATCAGGTCTTCGGCTAACCCGTCAGCGATGAATTCATGTGCAGTCTCTTTTGTTAGATTGACGAATGGCAGGACTGCAATTGATAACCGTCCATCGGCCGACGAAAATGCAGACCGTTGCGGCACTAAGACTTCATTTTGATCCGTTTCCGCAATATCTGCAAACCGATAGCCGCTGCGCTGAACAGTCGATATCCATTCATCGCCGTTTGCCTGCCTACCAAGGTTTTTACGCAGAGCTGCAATTTGCACAGTGAGATTGCTTTCCTCTACACTAACCGACTGCCATGCCGCGTCCATCAGCGCAGATTTAGAAACTGTGCGTCCATCGGCAACAAGCAGGGCCTCAAGTAAGGCCAGAGCCTTTTGGCCAACTTGAAAAGCAGCGCCGTTCTTGGTCAGGGCTTTTGTCCTACCATCAAAAACAAATGATCCAAACTCGTAGTGGCGCACCATCATTTGAATACTTTATAACTGATTTGGAAAATTTTGGAACTTTTCGGTCACACCTTTGAGACCACAAACCAATGCCCGTCCAATATGTTCTCACATCCCCAGAGGATGCACCATTCAAAGGAGAATATCATGTTGAACGCACATCGGAAAATTACAGCACTCACCGCACTCGGTTTGGTCTTCTGCCTACTGGCTGCCAGTCCTGCAAACGCCAATCCAGAAAAAGATCTATACGACCGGGATGTTTCTGACCGGACTCTGGCCTATGAGAAGGAAGTAATAGTCTTTGTGGCGGACGATGATTTTCGAGCCCCACCGCCTCCAAGCAATTTCTCGACCGGCTCAATTGATAAGGTCGCCAAATGCAGCAGGCAAACCCCGTCCTTATGCCCACCGAAGAGCAAACCCAGCCATTAATCTTCACACAAGCGGAAGGACAAAACAACAAAAAACCCGCCG
>JANOXS010000098.1:0-8530 GCA_031418535.1 Hyphomicrobiales bacterium
GAAATGGTGATGCCTGGCGATAACATCTCGTTCCAAGTTGAGCTTATTCAGCCGATCGCCATGGAAGAAAAACTGCGCTTCGCCATCCGCGAAGGCGGCCGCACCGTGGGTGCCGGCGTTGTTGCTAAGATTTCGGACTGAGGTTAGAGCATAATGCAACGCCAAAACATCCGCATTCGTCTCAAAGCGTTTGATCATCGAATTCTCGATAATTCGACGCGTGAGATCGTGAACACGGCCAAGCGCACAGGTGCGCAAATTCGTGGTCCCGTACCGCTGCCAACGCGGATCGAAAAATTTACTGTTAACCGTTCACCGCACGTGGATAAGAAAAGCCGCGAGCAATTTGAAATGCGGACTCACCGCCGCCTTTTGGATATCGTGGATCCAACACCACAAACCGTTGATGCCTTGATGAAGCTTGATTTGGCTTCGGGTGTTGATGTTGAAATTAAGCTCTAACGGGCAACTGAGGAGAAGACGATGCGTTCTGGCATCATCGCAAAAAAACTGGGCATGACCCGGATTTACACGGAAGAGGGAGCAGTTGTTCCTGTGACCGTGTTAAAGATCGACAGCGTTATCGTTGTTGGGCACAAAACCATGGACAAGCACGGCTATACAGCTTTGCAACTTGGTTCTGGCACTCCAAAGATTAAGCGCTTGACCAAGGCTGATCGTGGCGTGTTTGCTGCGGCCAAAGTGGAACCAAAGCGCAAGCTTCAAGAATTCCGCGTTGACCCAGACAGCACAATGCCAATCGGCGCTGAAGTAACCGCAGACCACTTTGTTGCTGGTCAGTTTGTTGACGTGACTGGTACCTCAAAGGGTAAAGGTTTCGCCGGCGGTATGAAGCGTTGGAACTTCAAAGGTCTTCGTGCAACGCACGGTGTGTCCGTATCACATCGTTCGATTGGTTCGACTGGTAACCGTCAAGATCCTGGTAAAGTTTTCAAGAACAAGAAAATGCCTGGTCATCTCGGTGATGAAACAGTGACAACGCTCAATGTTGTTGTTGTGAAGACCGACAAAGAACGTGGTTTGATCTTGGTGAAGGGTTCAGTACCCGGATCGCAAGGTGGTTGGGTTTCGGTTCGTGATGCAGTGAAGCGCAAGCTTCCTGACTCTGCTCCAAAGCCTGGTGCTTTTACTGCTGCAGCTGAAGCTGCCGCATCAGCAGCACAGTGAGGCCAAGATGAAATTAGATGTAACAACAATTGAAGCTGGTAAAGCCGGCACGGTAGAACTCTCGGACGCTATTTTCGGTCTTGAGCCCCGTGTTGACATTATCCACCGCGTTATCCAATGGCAGCTGAACAAGCGCCAACAGGGCACGCATCAAGCCAAATCGCGCGGCGAAATTAACCGCACGACTGCAAAGCTTGGTAAGCAAAAAGGTGGCGGTACGGCCCGTCACGGTTCGCGCAAGTCTGGTATTTTCGTCGGCGGCGGCAAGGCCTTTGGTCCTCGTATGCGCAGCCACGAAACTTCGCTGAACAAGAAAATTCGCGCCCTTGGTTTGCGTCATGCAATTTCTGCCAAGGTAAAGTCTTCTGAACTTCTGGTTTTAGATAAAGCTGAAGTGAAGAACCCGAAGACCAAAGAAATGAAGTTGATGTTCGCCAAACTCGGCTGGACAAATGCTCTCATCATTGACGGTGCAACGGTGAATGAAGGCTTTGCAAACGCTGCGCGCAACATTATCGGCATTGATGTTTTGCCAATTCAAGGCATCAACGTTTACGACATTCTTCGCCGCAAAAATTTGGTTCTCACCAAGGCTGCTGTTGAAGCGCTGGAGGCACGGTTCAAATGAGCAAAGAGCATTATTATAACATTATCAAAAGCCCGGCCATCACCGAAAAATCGACGATGGTCAGCGCCCACAACGCCGTTGTATTCAAGGTTGCCTTGACTGCAACAAAGCCACAGATCAAGGCCGCCATTGAAGGCCTGTTCGGTGTGAAAGTTAAGTCTGTGAACACCTTGGTGCGCATGGGCAAAGTACGTCGCTTCAAGGGCAGAGCTGCCAAGTTGAGCGATATCAAAAAAGCATACGTGACATTGGCCGCTGGTGAGCGTCTTGATGTTACAACAGGACTGTGAGCAGGTAAGCTATGGCACTGAAAACATTTAACCCTACGAGCGCCGGTCGCCGTCATCTTATCCAAGTTGACCGCAGCCATCTCTATAAGGGCAAGCCCGTTAAGTCTTTGGTCGAAGGTCAGCATTCTGCTGGTGGTCGTTCAAACACTGGTCGCATTACATCACGCCGTAAGGGCGGTGGTCATAAGACTGCTTATCGTTTGATCGATTTCAAGCGCACGAAGCATGACATGGCCGCAGTTGTTGAGCGTTTGGAGTATGATCCAAACCGCACAGGTTTCATTGCGCTGATCAAGTATGTTGATGGCACATTGTCTTACATCTTGGCGCCACAACGCCTTGCTGCTGGTGACAGTGTTATCTCCGGTGCTTCAGTTGACGTGAAGCCAGGTAACGCAATGCCAATCGGTTCCATTCCGGTGGGCACGATTGTTCACAACATTGAAACCAAGCCTGGTGCTGGTGGTTCGCTTAGCCGCGCTGCTGGAACTTATGCGATGGTTGCAGGCCGCGATGCAGGCTTTGTCATCATCAAGTTGAAATCTGGCGAAACCCGCATGGTGGATAGCAAGTGCATGGCTTCGGTCGGCGCTGTTTCAAACCAAGACCACATCAACGAAGTTGTTGGTAAAGCTGGTCGTGCACGTTGGAAGGGCGCTCGCCCGGTTTCACGCGGTATCGCACGCAACCCTGTGGATCATCCGAACGGTGGTCGTACAAACGGTGGTAAGCACTGGTCAACACCATGGGGCAAACCAACTAAGGGTTATAAGACACGTTCCAATAAATCGACTTCGAAGTTCATTGTGCGTTCGCGCCATGACCGCAAGAAATCGCAGTAAGAGGTAGCACCCAGTGACACGCTCAGTCTGGAAAGGTCCGTTCGTAGACGGATATATTTTAAAGAAAGCGGAGGCCGCAAAAGGCCAACGCAATGCCGCGATCAAGACGTGGAGCCGTCGCTCCACCATCTTGCCGCAGTTTGTGGGCCTGACATTCCAGGTTCATAATGGCAACAAGTTCATTCCTGTGCACGTTTCGGAAGAAATGGTGGGCCACAAGCTTGGTGAATTCTCACCAACGCGGACATTTAAGGCTCACTCTGCAGGCGATAAGAAGGCCTCGAAATAATGAGCAAAGCAAAAACTCCACGCGCCTTGAGCGACACGGAAGCAAAAGCGATCACCCGTTCGATCCGCATTAGCCCCCGCAAGTTGAACGAAGTGGCGACAGAAATTCGCGGCAAGAAAGTGCATGATGCTTTAGCGCATTTAACATTCTCGCGTCGCCGCATTGCCAAAGATGTTAAGAAGACTTTGGAATCTGCGATTGCGAATGCCGAAAACAACCATAGCCTCGACATCAATGATTTGATGGTGTCGGAAGCTTGGGTTGGCAAAAACTTGGTGATGAAGCGCTGGATGCCAGATGCTCGCGGCCGGGTTGGTCATATCAAGAAGTATTTTAGCGAACTCACTATCATCGTTCGCCAAGTGAAAGAGGCCGCATAATGGGTCAGAAAGTCAATCCAATCGGTTTGCGCCTTGGCATCAACCGCACATGGGACAGCCGCTGGTTCGCAGGAAAGCGCGAATTCGGTAAGTTGCTTCATGAAGATGTGGCGATCCGCGCTTACCTCACAAAAGAATTGAAGCAAGCTGGCGTTTCAAAAGTTCTGATTGAACGCCCACACAAGAAGTGCCGCGTTACGATTTACTCTGCTCGTCCGGGCGTTGTGATTGGTAAAAAAGGCGCTGATATCGAAAAGCTTCGCAAGAAGGTTGCCGATATGACTGGCTCTGAAGTTCACCTCAACATTGTTGAAGTGCGCAAGCCGGAAGTTGATGCGACATTGGTTGCTGATAACATTGCACAACAGTTGGAACGCCGTGTTGCATTCCGCCGTGCCATGAAGCGTGCTGTACAATCTGCGCAACGTCTGGGTGCTGAAGGCATCAAGATTACGTGCTCGGGTCGTTTGGGCGGTGCTGAAATTGCGCGTGTTGAATGGTACCGCGAAGGCCGCGTTCCATTGCACACATTGCGCGCTGAAATTGATTACGGTGTTGCCACAGCTCACACAGCATATGGCACCAACGGTGTTAAGGTTTGGATATTCAAGGGCGAGATCATGGAACATGATCCAATGGCCCAAGACAAGCGCATGAACGAAGTGCAAGAAGGCCCCGCAAGCCGTCCGCCACGTCGTGAAAACGCGAACGCATAAGAGATAGATCATGCTGCAACCTAAAAAGACAAAATATCGCAAAGCCCATAAGGGCCGCATCCATGGCAAGTCTACAAGCTGCAACACACTTGATTTTGGTGCGTTTGGTTTGAAGGCACTTGAACCAGATCGTTTGACAGCCCGTCAAATTGAAGCTGCTCGTCGTGCGCTTGCGCGTGGCATGAAGCGTGCTGGTCGTGTTTGGATCCGTGTGTTCCCAGACGTACCTGTTTCCAAGAAACCAGCCGAAGTGCGCATGGGTTCTGGTAAGGGTTCGACTGAGTATTGGGCAGCCCGGGTTAAGCCAGGCCGCGTCATTTTCGAAGTAGACGGAATTCCTCGCGCAATTGCCGAAGAATCTTTGCGTCTTGCAGCAGCTAAGCTTCCAATCAAGACCCGCTTTGTTGCGCGTCTTGGTGAAGCGTAAGGGAAGGGGACTAAACCATGAAAATGACTGACGTTCGCGCCCTTTCAAACGACCAAGTGAAAGACGAAATTTTGAAACTCCGTAAGGAGCAGTTGAACCTGCGCTTCCAACGCGCTTCGGGACAATTGGAAAACACATCACGTATCCGCCAGATCCGCCGCGACATCGCGCGTCTTAAGACGCAAACTGTTGCTGCTAAGTCGACAGCGAAGTAGGAGCAAAGACAATGCCGAAACGCGTATTGCAAGGTGTCGTAGTTAGCGACAAAAACGATAAGACAATTGTTGTGAAAGTGGAGCGCCGTTTGTTGCACCCTGTTTTCAAAAAGACGGTTCGTCTTTCAAAGAAATATCACGCGCATGATGAAAAGAACGAAGCCAAGATTGGCGAAGTTGTGCGTATCGAAGAAACCCGTCCGTTGTCAAAGCTGAAGCGTTGGGCGTTCCTCAGCAAAGTTGATGCGGCTAAGGCATAAGGGCGGATAAACCATGATTCAACAAGAAACCAATCTCGACGTTGCCGATAATTCTGGCGCCCGTCGTGTTCAGTGCATCAAGGTGCTCGGCGGCTCGAAGCGTCGTTATGCTTCAGTTGGCGATGTCATCGTTGTGTCGATCAAGGAAGCCATTCCACGCGGTCGCGTGAAGAAGGGTTCTGTGATGAAGGCGATCGTTGTTCGTATTGCTAAAGATCTTCGCCGTGCTGATGGCTCGTCGATCCGCTTTGATCGCAATGCCGCTGTTTTGATTAACGCGCAAGGCGAGCCCGTTGGAACCCGTATTTTCGGACCAGTGCCTCGTGAACTTCGCGGTAAGAACCAAATGAAGATTATTTCCTTGGCACCGGAGGTGCTGTGATGCCAGTTAAGTTCAAAATTAAAAAAGGTGATAAAGTTATCGTTATCGCCGGCAAAGACAAAGGCAAGCAGGGCGATGTGATGCAAATCATCACTGACGAAAACCGCGCCGTTGTTTCAGGTGTTAATGTTGCTAAGCGCCACACAAAGGCGCAAGGAGCGACTGAAGGCGGCATTATCGACAAGTTGATGCCCATTCATATTTCAAATTTGGCGCTTCGTGATCCTAAGGATGGCAAAGCGACCCGCGTAGGTTACAAGACGCTTGACGGCGGCAAAAAAGTCCGCGTTGCCAAGCGCACAGGAGCGACGATAGATGGCTGAAGAAGAGAAAAAGGCTAAGGCACCCGCCAAAGCCAAGAAAAAGGAAGCAACAACTGACTCCGGTCCAGTTGCTGATGCCAATGCTGGATTGCCAGCGGGCTATACTGCCCGTTTGCAACAACATTATATTGATGTTGTGCGTCCGGCAATGATTGAACAATTTGGCTACAAAAACGTTATGCAGGTTCCACGTCTGACGAAGATTGTGTTGAACATGGGCGTTGGCGAAGCGACACAAGATTCAAAGCTGGTAACTGTTGCTGCCGGTGAATTGCAAAAGATTGCTGGTCAGAAAGTGGTTATCACCAAGACCAAGAAAGCTATTGCGCAATTTAAGATCCGTGAAAACTTGGCGATTGGTGCGAAGGTGACTTTGCGCAAAGTTCGCATGTATGAATTCTTGGATCGTCTGGTTACAATTGCAATGCCGCGTATCCGAGATTTCCGTGGCCTGACTGATCGCAGCTTTGATGGCAATGGCAACTACGCCATGGGCATTAAAGAACATCTGATTTTCCCTGAAATCGATTACGATAAGATCGATCGGATCTGGGGTCTCGATGTTGTGGTTTGCACCACGGCAAAAACTGATGCGGAAGCTTTAGCGCTTCTGAACCTATTCAACTTCCCATTCCGCAAACGCCAACAACAGGCGGCTGCGTAATGATGAACCGTAAGATTTGAGGACGTTCCATGGCAAAAACGAGCTCCATTAACCGCAACGACAAACGCAAAGCTTTGAGCAAGCGTTTTGATGCGAAGCGCAAGCGCCTGAAGGCAATTGTAATGAAGAAAGACACGCCGATGGAAGAGCGGTTCAATGCTTCGTTGAAGTTGGCCGAAATGCCACGCAACTCGGCAAAGGTCCGCGTTCGCAACCGTTGTGAAATAACTGGGCGCCCACGCGCTTATTATCGTAAAACCAAGCTTTCGCGTATTGCGATGCGTGAAATGGCCAACCAGGGTTTGATCCCCGGTATGGTCAAGTCAAGCTGGTAAGGAGATACTCATATGAGCAATACAGATCCTATCAGCGATATGTTGACACGCATCCGCAACGCCCACATGCGGAACAAAACTAAAGTTGCTGTTCCAACATCGAAGTTGCGTGAACATGTTTTGGAAGTTCTTCATAAGGAAGGCTACATCCGTGGTTTTGCGATCATCGAAAAAGACGGCAAGTCTGAAATCGAAGTGGAATTGAAGTATTTTGATGGCGCTCCTGTAATCAAGGAAATTCAGCGCGTGTCGAAGCCAGGCCGCCGCGTTTACGCTTCGGTTGCAACACTTCCATCCGTATTTAACGGGCTCGGTATTTCGATCCTCTCCACACCGAAGGGTGTTATGAGCGATCAGGAAGCCCGTGCCCAGAATGTGGGCGGCGAAGTGCTGTGCACAGTATTCTGAGGTAGAAACAATGTCTCGTATTGGCAAAAAAGTGGTTCCCGTACCGGCAGGCGTTACAGCCTCGATTTCTGGGCAACATGTCAGCGTTAAAGGCCCAAAGGGCGAACTCAATCGCGTATTGAACGATTTCGTATTGGTCAAGATGCAGGAAGATGGAATTAAAGTTGATCCAAAAGATCAGACAAAGCTGGCTCGTTCGAGCTGGGGCCTGTCGCGTACTTTGGTTTCAAACATGGTGGTTGGTGTGACTGCCGGCTATTCCAAGACGCTCGAAATCAACGGTGTTGGTTACCGCGCAGCTTTGAACGGTAAAGTACTTCAGCTCAATCTTGGTTACAGCCATGATGTGAACTATGCCGTTCCAGACGGTATCGAAATTAAAGTGCCAAAGCCAACGGAAATCGTTATTAGCGGCATTGATAAGCAACGTGTGGGTCAGGTAGCTGCGGAAATCCGCGAATACCGTGGACCGGAGCCTTACAAGGGCAAGGGCGTGAAATACGCAGGCGAAAAAATCTTCCGCAAGGAAGGTAAGAAGAAGTAACGGATCAGCAAGATGGCAAATAACGCATCAGCACTTAAACTCCGCAAGGTCCGTGTCCGCAAGGCACTGGCTCGTCGTGAGAATGGACGGCCCCGCCTTTCGGTGTTCCGTTCGAGCAAGAACATTTATGCCCAAATCATCGATGATGTTAAGGGTGTAACAGTAGCGTCGGCTTCCACATTGGAAGAAGGCTTCGTGAAAGCGAAGAAGACCGGCGCGGATAAAGCTGCGGCAGAAGCGATTGGCAAGTTAATTGCTGAACGTGCTGTTAAAGCGGGCATCAAAGATGTGGTGTTCGATCGCGGCGGTTATATCTACCACGGGCGTGTGAAGGCTTTGGCCGACGCAGCGCGCAGTGGTGGACTTCAGTTTTAATTTTATAGGACGACAGGCTTAGCAATGGCTAAAGAACGCTCCGATCGCAAAGACAACCGCGAAGAAAAAGACAGCGAATTTATCGACAAGTTGGTTCACATCAACCGCGTCGCTAAAGTGGTAAAAGGCGGTAAGCGCTTTGGTTTTGCCGCACTCGTTGTTGTTGGTGACCAAAAAGGCCGCGTTGGCTTTGGCCACGGTAAAGCTCGTGAAGTGCCAGAAGCTGTGCGCAAAGCGACTGAGGGCGCAAAACGCGTTCTCATC
>JANOXS010000099.1:0-23424 GCA_031418535.1 Hyphomicrobiales bacterium
GCTTGCAAGGTTCAAAACGGGCGCAAGAGGTGAGCCAGATTGACCAGAAAGTTTTGCAGACTGTTTGAGATCAAGAGTTGACCTTAATATTGCTCAGTTTGTCTTTTTGTGCTTAGAAAGTTGCGGAGTGGGGGCTTTGAAGGGGAGTCGAAGTAATTATGACTGCAAAGCTTTTTGCATTGGTCACTACATCATTTCTAAGCGCGGTCGCGGGCTGCACATCACTCGCATATTCAGCCGACGTGGTTGGTCCGGCAGGCTGCACAGTGGCCGGTCTCGTCCAAGCTGGCGGTGGCTTGAGCGCTGAGCATTTTTCGTCAAACCTGGTTCCACCCAAAGATCCTGCAACTTGGAAGATGGCCTTTGGCGAGGCTGCATTAAATTATTCCTGCAAAGATTGGACAGCGCAACTTGATGGCGCTTATTATGGTCATTGGGCCACTGAAAACACGCCAGCATATCACTTGACGAATGGTAACGGCCACGTTGGAGGTGCAGCATTTTGGCGTAATGCCGATCGTGGTGAACTGGGCGTTGCTGCGTCTCGTGTGTTTCAAGCAAACTCAATAACCCGCAATGGCGCTCCAGTCCTCGCAGATGTTTCGGGTGGTCTGTGGCGTTTGGGGGCTTTCGGCGAATATTACGGCGGCGATTTATTTACAGTGGGCGCCGGAGCAAGCTACATCAACGGAGGAGCGGCTTACAATACAAGACTCCCGGAGACAGCTGATCACCGCGGATTTGAGGCTGATCTCTATGCTAAATTGTATCCATCAGATAACTTTGGGTTGACCATTCGGGGTGATGTTTTGTCCTCTAAAATTGAGCTTCCATTTTCCCCGGATACAACTTGGAATGGTTTTGCAATTTCTGGTGAGGCGGAATATCTGATCCCCAATTCTTCAATTTCGTTATTTGCCAGCGCACTGTTTGCCAAGCGCAAATTAGAAGATATAACTGGATATTATTCGTTTGAGGATAAGCAGGGTTTGGTCGGAGTGCGGTTTGCATTTGGCGGAGCAGCTCCATTGTCTTTGCGAAATCGTGATCGTCATGGAGCCTATGACAATACCAGCGTATTTGACGAGAAATTACCCAATTTGGATGCCGAGCTCATAAATGAATTGGCGGCTCCATAGCATCCTTTAAATCAAAATCGATAAAGGCCGTCCTCTGGGGCGGCCCTTTTTATTTGTGGCCATTGCAATTTTTTCCACAGCGCCGATATTGAGGAAAAGGGTTTGTCACTTATGGATTTCAAAGATTATTACAAAGCCCTCGGCGTGGACCGCAAAGCCACTGCTGACGAGATCAAAAAAGCGTATCGCCAATTAGCGCGCAAATTTCATCCAGACTTGAACAAAGAAAAATCAGCCGAGGCTCGATTCAAAGATATCAATGAAGCCAATGAAGTGTTGAGCGACGATGAAAAGCGCAAAGCCTATGATGAACTGGGCACTGGGCCACAGCAAGGCCAGCAGTTCCGCCCACCACCGAACTGGAACCAACAACATGATTTCCGTACGCAAAAGCAGAATACGCAAGACGCCGATTTCAGTGATTTCTTTGAGGAGCTTTTCGCCGCCCGCGCCAAGCAGGACGAAGCCCGTCAACGCCAAACGCAGGATTCCCATGCCCGCATTGCGGTGTCCTTGCGTGATAGTTTCAGCGGTGCCACGCGGCAAATCAATCTCGGCAACAAAACCCTGAATGTCAAAATCCCCAAGGGTCTGATTGCGGGCCAAGTGATCCGCCTCAAAGGCCAAGGCAGCGGCCAACCTGCTGGCGATCTCTACCTCGAAGTAGAATTCGCCCCCGACCCGCTGTACCGCGCCGAGGGCAAAGACCTGTTCATCGATCTGCCGATCACCCCGTGGGAGGCTGCCTTGGGTGCTGACGTGAAAACACCCACGCCTACTGGCAGCATCATGTTAAAAGTGCCGCCCAATTCTGTGCATGGCAAAGAACTCCGCGCCAAAGGCAAAGGCATTCCAGCAGCAGAGCCCGGTGATTTGCATGTCCGCTTAGTTGTGGTGTTACCGCGAGGCGACACCGCCAAGGCCAAAGAAATTTACGAGCATATGGCGCGTGATCTGGCCTTCAACCCCCGCGCCAAGATGGAGGGCTGAACCATGGCCGATGATTTTGAACTTATGGACGAAACTACGCGTCTCAACGCCCAAGACCTCGCCCGCGTTCTGAATGTTGACATCACTTGGATAGAAACCCTCCACGCCCATGGTGCGATTGCAGAGACGAGTAGTTACACGGTGTTGACTATGACAAGGCTTCGCAAGGCAAGACGGCTGGAAGTGGATTTAGGCCTGAACACCGAAAGCCTCGCTGTGGTGTTGGATTTGCTCGACCAAATTGACCAGCTGCACGGAGAGTTGGCACGGCACAGAATTCGACACACGCTCTAAAGTTATTACTTTAGTTCAGGCAGTAGAGCAGTTTTTTTTCGCCAATAAACCAACGCTGCCAGCAAACAAATTCCAATCTCAATTAAGAAAGTCCAATGGGTCATAAAGCTTATGACCCAGCTGGTGCTGGTGGCTGGCACATGCACCAGCTCAAAAGTTTCGGGACTAAACGGAGCCAACCAATGGATGGGTGCGGCCACGCTATCCATAACCATGTGCAAAATTGTGCCGATGCAAAATGCCAATGCGATCAAAATGGCCTGTCGCTTGAAAACGAAAACAGCGCCTAATAGGACTGCCGAAACAGCCATCCAAAACAATGGCCAATGTGTGAAATATTCATGGTGGTGGGTTTTTCGGCCATCAATCAGATGAAAATACAACATATCAAAATCGGGGATCATATTGCCCAGCAAGGAAGCCAGCGTGATTTGCGTGGCGTTCACTTTTGTATAGTGATTAAAAACTTTGCCTTCCAAATAACCCACTGGAAAATGCGCAATGAGCATGACTAGTTTTTCGTGCTGAATTGATACAACATCAGCGCCGCCGCCGTCGCCACGTTCAAACTCTCAACACCGTCCTTCATCGGAATTTTAACGAGTTGCGTGCAAGATTTTTGGAGCTCTGCACTGAGGCCCCTTGACTCACTTCCCATGGCAAGCAAAACAGGGTGCAGATATTCTTTGCGGTAATCACTGCGTGCGGTGCCTGAGGTGCCCACGACATCGCCGGGCCAAGCTTTTGCTAAATCCAAAATCCCAGCACCCGTCATGCGCACAAGGGTGACTGCAAATATAGAACCGGTTGATGCGCGCACCGCTTCAGGCGAATAGGGGTCGCAGCAGTCGCCCACCAGAATAATGCCTTTCACATCCACAGCGTCAGCAGTGCGAATGATGGTGCCCATATTGCCGGGGTCACGAATTTCATCGAGCGCCAACCATAATCCGTCTTTGCCGGGGTGTGGTTGGTAGCGCTGTTTGAACACGCCCAAAACATCATGCGGATTATTCTGGCCGGAAAGTTCGGCCATCACTTTATCAGTGACCAAAGTAGGCTTCACGTCTTCAAACATATCAATGCGTTTTGTGGCCACAACATAATCAGGCACAAACCCGCAAGCCTCGGCCCGCTCCAGCATAGCGAAACCTTCGGCCACAAAAAGCCCAGCCTCGCGCCGCTCTTTCTTTTGCTCAAGCGAGCGAATGAGTTTGATCGTTGGGTTTTGGAGGGATGAGATTGGAAGCATGACGCGCTCTATAAATTAGGATAAGAGTTTCGTCTATGAACAATCTCGCCCCTGTCCTGAAAACTGGAATATCTGTTTGTCCGCATGATTGCCCTTCGGCTTGCGCTTTGGAAGTGGAACTGCTGGACGAGAATACTATTGGACGGGTGCGGGGCGCCAAAGATAACACATATACGTTGGGCGTAATTTGCGAAAAAGTCGCGCGGTATGCCGAGCGCATTCACCACCCGGATCGCTTGCTGCATCCGATGAAGCGCGTGGGGCCAAAAGGCTCCGGCCAATTTGAACGCATTTCCTGGGACGAAGCGCTGGATTTAACAGCGGCGGCCTTCAACAAGGCAGAAGCTGAACATGGCTCAGAAGCTGTGTGGCCTTATTATTATGCCGGCACCATGGGGCTGGTGATGCGCGATGGCATTGAGCGCCTGCGCCATACAAAGTCTTATTCAGGTATGTACGGCACCGTGTGCATAGCCCTATCATGGGCGGGATATTTTGCCGGCACAGGCCGCGTGGCAGGTGTTGACCCACGCGAAATGCAAAAATCTGATCTCATTGTGGTCTGGGGCGGTAATCCTGTGAATACGCAAGTGAATGTGATGACCCACATTGGCATCGCACGTAAAACCCGTGGCGCGAAACTGGCTTGTGTTGATATTTACGAAACTGGCACGATGAAATCTGCTGATATTAAGTTGTTGATCAAGCCCGGCACCGATGGTGCATTGGCTTGCGCCATAATGCATGTTCTGTTTCGCGATAAGAAGGCCAATTGGGATTATCTTAATCAGTACACGGATCATCCGTATGAACTTGAAACCCATTTAAAAGATAAAACACCGCAATGGGCTGCTGAGATTTGTGGCTGCCCAGTTTCCGAAATTGAAGCCTTCGCCAAACTAATCGGCGAGACCCCAAAAGCATTTTTTAGGCTGGGTTATGGTTTTACGCGCTCGCGGAACGGTGCTGTAAACATGCACGCCGTGACAAGTATTCCTGCTGTGACAGGCGCGTGGCTTCATGAGGGCGGCGGTGCACTGCATTCCAACAGCGGTATTTTCAAATGGAACAAGACTCTAATCGAAGGCAAAGATGCCGCCAAAGGAAAATTCCGCGTGATGGACCAAGCCCGTGTGGGTGAAGTTTTGCTTGGCAACCCACAAGACTTGCAAGGGGGCCCACCAGTGATGGCCATGCTCATCCAAAACACCAATCCTGTTTCCATTGCGCCAGACCAAAACAGAGTGAAGCAAGGTTTTGCCCGCGAAGATCTATTCGTGTGTGTGCATGAGCAGTTCATCACTGAAACCGCAAAATACGCCGACGTGCTGTTGCCTGCCACAATGTTCTTGGAGCATGACGATATTTATCAAGGGGGCGGACACAGCCATATTTTATTAGGCCGCAAACTGGTGAATGAACCCGGCGAATGTAAGTCTAACCACGAAGTGATTTCGGAGATCGCCAAACGTGTTGGTGCTGTTCACAAAGGTTTCGACATGAGTTCGCGTGAAATTATTGATGAGACTTTGATGAAGTCCCATCGTCCAAGTCTCGATGTGCTCGACACTGAAAACTGGGTGGACGTACAGCCAGATTTCGAAATAGCGCATTTCATAAATGGCTTTGGGCACCCCGACAAAAAATTTCATTTCAAGCCCGACTGGAGCCGCGCTGCTGTATTTTCGCCAACCGGCCAGTTGGGTCCGGTTGAAAACCTGCCGAAATTTCCAGATTATTATTCTGCCGTTGAGGAGGCCAACGAAGATTATCCCTTCCGTTTGGCAACTTCACCTGCACGAACATTTTTAAATTCGACTTTCAATGAAACGCCGTCCAGCCGCAAACGAGAGGGCAGGCCAACAGTGTTGGTTCATCCGCAAGATTTATCAGCATACGGACTAATTGACGGTGACCGTGTTGAACTTGGAAGCGCCAGAGGAAAAGTAATTCTTCATGCAAAATCCAATGAGGGTCAACGCCGCGGCGTGTTGGTATCAGAAGGGCTTTGGCCGAATAATGCGTTTGTAGATGGTTGCGGCATCAACACTTTAACCGGATCAGACCAGCCAGCACCCGCGGGCGGTGGCACCTATCATGATAACCGCGTGTGGTTGCGCAAGGCATAAATTCACAATTCAGCCGCCATGTGGACCAACATTTGCCAGTAAGCTCCAATAAACCCTATAATTGGCGACAAGGGTTGGGCCTTTGTTAAGAGGTTTTTAACCATGACAGCGGCGACACAAGTGATTGAAAAGAATCATTTTCTTGGACCCCAGAATCGGGCCACAAGCTTATCCATGAGTGAAAAAGATAGAAAACGCGGACGAACCTTGATGCTTTTTTTAGCTGCAGGTTTGATGCTGGCAATTTTGGCGCCCGTGGTGGTTTTGGCAGCTTAATGTTCACGCGGCCACACTTCTGGATGAAAATCCGGGTGTTGCAGAGATTTAAGTAAAGTCAAATCCTGCGAAATTCGCGTCTCCTTGGTTCTCTGTTCTGGCATCGCGTTTATGCCCCCAAACAAAACCAATCGTCTCTCGACTTGAACTTGATCGTCAAATTTCTTGAAGACGTTAGGTCTCTGTTTACCATATTTGATCAAAGGTTAATGCGCTTGATTTTGATTCCCTGGGGAGGGAGTGGGTTCATTGATGCCACTTGCGCGTTTAGTACTCACAAAGAGGCCGATGAAGAATGGTTAAATTAGTTGCATCTCGAATTGCGGCCATACGTTTGGTTTGGATCGTGGCTGTTTTAATGATCCCAATTCTAATTCTCGGCTTTTTCCTTGTCCGCAGTATGCAAGAGGAATTGAGTTTCAATCAAAAGGAGCAAGCCGGAATAGAATTTTTACAAGCTTTGTCTCCGGTGCTGCTGGATGCCGCCGATGGCAAAATGCAATCAAGTAATTATGATCTTCTATTGAGTGATGGCAAGAAGTTTGCGGCAGCTGCTAATTTAGATGGCCAGTTTGAGCCGCTATTTCGCATACTTTCAAGCGGGCCACGCGATCAAGCGGTTATTCTGAAACGCGTACATCAATTAATTTTAGTTGCGGGTGAAACGACAAACATTATTCTCGACCCAAATCCTGAGACTTATTATCTTGGCGTTGCCGCAGTGCAAGGTATGCCGGACTTTGTCTTACGCTATAAGAATTTGCAAAATGCTGCTGCCAACGCTTTGAAAACTTACGATAGTAAAAGCCTCGCCCAAGTCGCAACAGTTAATGGTGAACTTCGCGAAACAACGCGGTTGCTCTGGGCTCAAATTAATGCTGCAAAAAATGTGGGACGCAGTAGTTTCGAATACATTCCGTTCCTCGCTGATTTCGATATGATGTCCAAAGTTAATGAAAGGCGCACGCGTGACTTGCTGGCAGGCTTTGGAGCCGAACAATCAAATGCGATGGCGATGCTAAAAGGCTTAGACGCCAATTCTGACAACATGATTGATTTGCATCGCGGATTATGGACTAAAATCAACAAACGCTTTTCGGATTCAAAAAACACCCAAGTGCATGTTTTAGCACAAAAGCTTTCGTTCATTATTATCACATGCGTGTTGGCAGTTCTTATCGGATTAGGATCCGCGATTGCAATGTTCACCTCTACCTTGAAGCGATTGGATGAAATTTCGCAAGCCCGGCTTGATGCGGAAACAGCGCAACAAGCAGCTGAAGACATGGCTGGAAAGCTAACGGTGATCAATAACGACATGGTTGGTGTTAACCGTGAATTGGCCCATCAAATGCACATGTTAAAAGAAGCACAAGATGCATTGGTCAACAAAGGTCGCATGGAGCAGCTTGGTCAATTGACAGCAACAATAGCCCATGAATTGCGCAACCCACTGGGGGCTGTGCGCACTTCAGCTTTCTTGATTGAACGTAAAATTAAAGGCAAGCAACTGGGTTTCGAACCACAGCTTGAGCGGATCAACAATGGCGTATCTCGCTGCGACAATATCATCACGCAACTCTTGGATTTCTCGCGAACTAAACCATTGGCAAGTAGACCATCCGATTTAGATTTTTGGCTCGCCAAAACCATTGAAGAGGAAGCAAAGCAATTGCCAGCAGCAGTCGCAATTGAGTGCGACTTAAATCTGCAAGAGCAACTTGTTCCCTTCGATCAAGGAAGGATGCAGCGCGCGGTCATAAACCTATTGACCAACGCATCAGAGGCCATGGTTGGTAAAGGTGATGACCCAACAAAATTCGAAACAACTCAACCTTTGATCCGCATTTCAACTGAAATTAAAGATGGTCATGCCGTCATTCGTTTTAAAGACAGTGGACCTGGCATTGCCCCGGAAAACTTAGCGAAAATTCGAGAACCCCTTTACACGACCAAAAGCTTCGGAACTGGTCTGGGCTTGCCCGCTGTCGATCAAATTGCGGCACAACATCAAGGCCGCCTTGAAATCCATTCAAAAATTGGCGAAGGCGCTGAGTTTGTACTTTTCCTCCCTCTACATGCTGAGCAGGAGAGTGCAGCGTGAGTGAGGTGGCGGCAACGCACATAAATGCTGGATTTATGCGGCAGATATTGGACAATCTGCCAACGCCCATTTTTGTAAAAGATAGAAACCTGAAGTTTGTTTTCTTGAACAAGCAATATTGTTCAATGGTGGGTAAAGCAGAAGAAGAGCTCATCGGATTTTCCGATGAAGACTTTTATGACGCATTGGCTGTGAAGGATTATATCGCAATTGATCGTCGCGTGATTGATGATGGCGAGCAGATAAAAGTTGAAGAAGTAAATGCCCGGAAGGACGGTACACAGCTTGCTGTGCTAACGCGCAAAGCGAGGCTTATCGATGAGCGGGGCGAACATTTTCTAATCGGCACATGCAACGATTTAACTGAAATCAAAAAGCGCGAAGACCAATACCGCGCCTTGTCTGAAACTGTGCCAGTTGGCGTATTGCAGATCGAAGAAGATGGGAAAGTGGCATTTGCTAACCCTCTTGTGCTTGCCTATTTGCGGCGAAGCATTGACACTTTGACTCTCAACAATTTGTGCCTCTTACTTGGTCAAACCGAAGAAAAATTTCCCGGCGAACCTGCCCGCTTTGAAGCGAATTTGAGCAATAAGGATGGAAGCCTTCGCCGTGTTTTGGTTATCAGCTCCGGCTGGTTGTGGCTAAACCGGAACAAAACACGGTCTGCACTCATCAGCATCGTAGATGTTTCTGAAAATGCAGAACTGAAGCGCATCAATGAAGAAATTATTCGCCTCAATAAAGAACTCGCAGGCAACATGCTACAATTGCAAGAGGCGCAGAGTGCTTTGGTGAAAAAAGGCCGGATGGAGCAGATGGGGCAACTCACAGCCACTATCGCCCATGAATTGCGCAATCCTTTGGGTGCGGTTCGCACCTCGGTTTACCTCATGGAGCGTAAACTCAAAGGTAAAGGCTTCGACGTGGATCCGCAAATTCAGCGAATAAACAATGGCGTGGTGCGCTGCGATAACATTATCACACAACTCTTGGATTTTTCTCGTTCAAAAAATTTAAGCTGCAAAAGTAATGACTTAGACAAATGGTTGCAGAGTGTTGTTGAAGAAGAGTGCAAGCATTTATCTGCAGCCGTAACTGTGACATGTATTCTAGGTTTGAACGATCAATTGGTGCCTTTCGATGGTGCAAGGCTTCAACGTGCGATCGTAAATCTGATGTCAAACGCAGCCGAAGCTATGGTCGGCAACGGGGACGTTGCTTTACCGAACGCAAATGTTGCGCCCGAAATAACAATCTCAACGGCTAGCGAAGGCGAAAATATTGCAATCCGCATTGCCGATAATGGCCCTGGAATTGCGCCGGAACTTCTGGAAAAAATTCTTGAACCGCTGTTTACAACAAAGAGTTTTGGAACCGGTCTTGGTCTGCCCGCAATCGAGCAAATTGCTTCACAGCATGGTGGTCGATTAGAGGTTTCTTCAAATCCTGGTGAAGGCGCCGTTTTCACATTGCTATTGCCAAAGGTTCAAAGCGGGGAGGAAGCTGCATGATGAAAAAGTCATTGCGCATTTTAGTCGTGGACGACGATATTGATAATGCGCACTCTCTCGCCGAGCTTTTCGAGATTGAAGGCCACGACGCGATGATTGTCCACAGTGGTGAGGCAGCAATCGCGGCACATTTGGCCGAACATTTTGATTTGGCATTTATGGATGTAATGATGCCGGGCCTAAACGGTGTCGAGAGTTTCTTGCGAATTCGGCAAATGCGGCCACACGCCAAAGTTTTCATGATGACGGGATACAGTGTCGAAGAGCTTTTGCAACAGGCGGTGCAACATGGAGCACTGGGCGTATTGAATAAGCCCATGGACGCTGACGCCGTCTTAAAAATGGTCAATTTTATCGGCGCGAATGGCTTAATGGTCGCTCCGTCATTTGGCTCAAACTATAGTGAAATACTACAAAAAATGATCAGTGCCACAGGTCAACGATGCCAAATTATTAATTCACCGCAGACTACGCCGCTAGTTGCAAATAGCGAAGAAGTTTTAATTTTGGATTTGAAGACATCATTGATCGACAGTGTTGGGGTGCGCAACAGGCTCTGTCAAACAGGTCATGAACACCCAACCATTATTGTAACGCCACCAGCCCTTCACGCCGAAACTGGCCATGATGCCTTGCGCGATATGACAGTAACCGGTGTTTTGAACAAACCATTTGATCCGATGGTTTTGCTGAACAGCCTCGAAATTTTAGCCGCTTAAAGAATGGAATCTTAGAATGTCAAAACTTCTCAATATACTTGTCCTCGATGACGACACTGAAAATGCTGATGCACTTGCAGAATTATTTGCATCTGAAAACCATAATGTAATTGTTGCATATAGTGGTCCACAAGCAATTGCAGCATTTGCCAACAATAAAGTCGATCTAGGGTTCTTCGATGTGATGATGCCCGGCAAAAATGGCGTGGAAAGTTTTCTTGAAATTAGAGAAGCAAATCCCGCTGCAAGAATATATTTTATGACCGGCTACAGTTCCGACGCACTTTTGGATAAGGCCACAGACAAAGGTGCTCTTGGTGTCTTCGGTAAACCAACCGACCCAGCAATGTTACTTGAGGTTGTTGATAGAGAGGCAGCTTAACTATTAAGTGTATCCCAACTTTAGTTAACTCAATGTTTACCATATTCGTAGAGTGTTAAATGAAATCGAGATTATTTGGAGACAAACAACATGACGAAACTAATTGCGAGCGTTTGCGCCGCAGCTTTTGCGCTAAGCT
Source organism: Hyphomicrobiales bacterium (assembly GCA_031418535.1). GTDB lineage: Bacteria > Pseudomonadota > Alphaproteobacteria > Rhizobiales > Aestuariivirgaceae > Aestuariivirga. The sequence goes on from JANOXS010000099.1 coordinate 10,939, forward strand.
CCAACGCTTATGCGGTAGCGCCAGTGGCAAACATCAGCGCCTTGCTCGGCAAAGTATTGGTCAACCACGGCCAAGGTTTTGAAGTGTTGCAGAATTCGGCCAGCTTGAACGTTGGTGACCAGATTTTAGTGGGCGCAGACTCGCGCGCCATGATCACATATTTGGCGGAGAATTGTTCAATTGATATTTCCAAACCAAAAACACTAACAATTTCGAAAACAGCCACGTGCAAGAGCGGCGAAACCGTAGCTGCCGTTGATTCAACTTTTATCATGCCTGCCAATGGTGGCATTTACGGTGCCCCTGGTCTTGGGATGAGCGGCACGCCAATGTTTATTGCTGGTGCAGTAGGTTTGGTTGGCATTGCAGGCATCGGTTACATGCTGACCAAGAAAGTTAATAGCAATACCTGCACGGGTGCGATTAGCGCCTGTCCATAATTCATTTTATGAAATGCAAAACCCCCGCTGACCTAAAATCAGCGAGGGTTTTTTTGTCTAGGCCATAGCCTTTTGCAAATTAGAATCCACGGCATCAATGAAGCCTTCGGTGGTGAGCCATTGTTGATCTGGCCCGACGAGAACGGCCAAGTCTTTTGTCATCTTGCCTTGTTCAATCGTCTGCACTGTCACGTGTTCCAGTGTGTTGGCAAACTTCAGCAACATTTCATTGTCGTCTAACTTTGCGCGGTGTTTCAAACCACCAGTCCACGCATAAATTGAGGCCGTAGAATTTGTGGATGTTGATTTGCCTTGTTGATGCAAGCGGTAATGCCGCGTCACGGTGCCATGGGCGGCTTCAGCTTCCACAGTCTTGCCGTCTGGTGTTAACAACACGGATGTCATCAACCCAAGTGAACCATAACCTTGGGCCACTAGATCAGATTGCACGTCGCCATCATAATTTTTGCAAGCCCAGATATAACCACCCGTCCACTTCATTGCCGAGGCCACCATGTCGTCGATCAAACGGTGCTCATAAGTGATCCCAGCTTTTTCATAATCAGCCTTGAACTCAGCTTCGTAAACTGTTTGGAAAATATCTTTAAACCGACCGTCATAAGCTTTTAGAATGGTGTTTTTTGACGAGAAATAAACTGGCAACTTGCGCTGCAACCCATAGTTCAATGAGGCACGGGCAAACTCAGTAATTGAGTCTTCGAGATTATACATGGCCATCGCCACACCAGCACTTGGGGCTTTGAACACTTCGCGTTCAATCACGGCGCCATCATCACCCACAAATTTCATGGTGAGTGTGCCCTTGCCGGGGAACAGAAAATCAGTGGCGCGGTATTGATCGCCATAAGCATGTCGACCAATGATGATGGGCTTGGTCCAACCAGGCACAAGGCGCGGCACATTTTGGCAAATGATCGGCTCGCGGAAAATACAGCCACCCAAGATATTGCGGATGGTGCCATTTGGCGACTTCCACATTTGCTTCAAACCAAATTCTTTAACGCGCGCCTCATCCGGCGTGATGGTGGCGCATTTCACACCGACACCATATAGCTTTATGGCGTTTGCAGCATCCACCGTCACCTTGTCGTCGGTGGCGTCGCGGTGTTCCATGCCAAGGTCATAATATTTCAGATCGATATCAAGATAAGGCAATATCAATTTGGTTTTAATCAAATCCCAAATGATGCGGGTCATCTCATCGCCATCGAGTTCGACGACGGGGTTTGCAACTTTGATCTTATTCATGTGATTTGCCTTTGGTGTGTGAACGTGTCGCGGCGGCTATAGCAGGCAGGGACGACTGGAGCAATTCGCTTCAAATCGAATTCGGATCAAACTTCAAAATAGTTTTAGCAATCTGATTTAGCTCGAATTTGAGCGCAGAAATCTGAGAGATTTTCCAGGTTTTTGCCCAGGCTTGAACAGATTCAAAAATGCCTCCAATCAGGAAATCTAAGTATATTTCAGGGCAGGAAATTCTCTTAGCTTTAAACTCCTGAACCAAAGTAATTTTTGTTTGGACCTTAAATCGCGTGAGGATTGTTGATGCTGAAGGCGCGTTTACGATGCGCGAAAACAACGCTCGATTTTGGGTGATGTGGTCGACCAGCCAATTGAGTGTTGCAAATTGCTGTGGGGAGGGAGGCAGCTCTGCAAAGCGGGGAAAATTGTCGGCCATCAGGCTTTCCAGCAATTCAGTGACCGTGGCAAAATGTGCGTAGAATGATGAGCGGGCAACATTGGCATTATCGCACAGCGCTTGAATGGAAATGTCGTTCCAATCAGTCGTCTGGATCATTTCAAAGAGTGCTGTTGCCAATGCAGCTTTGGTTTTGGCTATTCGCCGATCAGGCTTTTTCTCAGACAGTTTTGTTCTCATCGTTTGAAATCCTTCAAAACTCAGAACATTGCTGTTCTCTCAAATATAGCAGACGATTATTTGATTTCAGACAAATGTACAATAAGTCAATGAGGGCCGAACTGATGGAATATCGCAATGATGAACAGAACCATTGGCATCTGCGCGCGATGGTTCGTTATGGACTTTATCCGGCGAGTTGGGTGCTGGTGTTATTTGGTTTCCATTTAATTTGGACCACACAGATTGATCCTCGAAAAATATGGGGCACAATCGCATTCAGTCAACTCGTTACTTTCCTCGTCATTGAATGGTTGGTGCCTTACGAAGCCAGGTGGGCGATGACGTGGAAATCATTTTTGGCTGATATCCGATTTGCATTTTTCAACGGTGTGTTTGTTGGTGGTTTTTCGGCGGCTTTGGCGTGGTTCACCATCACCATTTCAGGCGACTTTAGCGGCCCCGCACACAGTTGGAATCCGGCGCTCCAATTGCTTGCCTGCTTGCTTGTTTTCGAGGCCGTGAACTATTCAATACATCGTGCGATGCATGAATTGGGCGGACCTTTTGGTAAATTTTTATGGTCACTCCATGCCGCACACCACTTGCCGCCACGGCTATACATTATCATGCATGCTGTTTTTCATCCGTTGAATGGCGTCATCATCCAAGGTTTTGCAATTACTCTTCCAATCTGGTTGATGGGATATGATCAACGCATTGTGGCTATGTTTTTGATGATTAATGGCCTTCACGGACTTATCAGCCATTTTAATGTTGATGTGCGTATGGGTTGGCTGAATTATATTTTCGTGGGGCCAGAACTGCATCGCTATCATCACAGTGCGGATGTGAACGAAGCCAAAAACTATGGCAACACGCTTTCAATTTATGATTGGATGTTTGGCACATTTGTCTATCGCCCCGGCGTTGCTCCGGCCGAGTTAGGTGTTAGTGCTGATACCAGAATGCCCGCTTATGAGCGCACATTCAGAGTATTGGCATTGCCCTTCATCGGCTGATGCATAAGAGCAATGCGCTGATGGCTTTGACACTAGCTTGAGGCCATGGCAGGGAAGGGTGATGTCCACATCATCGCCCTCGTCCAATGCTTTCGCATATCCTGCTTATTTGAAATACTTTATCAGTCGAGTTGGCCATAGTTTTGCGTTGCAAATTGTGTCCACTGCTATTGGCTGGCAGATTTATGCCATCACCCATCAGGCGATATATTTGGCCTATGTAGGCCTTGCCGTGTTCTTGCCAGTTTTGCTGTTGGTTTTGCCATCAGGCTATGTGGCGGATCATTATGACAGGCGTTGGGTTTCAATAACATGTTTTGGGTTGGAAGCGCTTGCCGTCGTGGGGCTACTGGTTTTTTCTATGGGCGCACAAACGGTGGTTTGGCCGGTTTTTGTTTATCTGGCTGTGTTGGGTGTGGCTTCGGCATTTGGCAATCCGGCAGCGTCTGCCATTGTTCCCAATTTGCTGTCGAAGGAAGCCTTGCCACATGCCATATCGCTGAACTCCGTCGCGTGGCAAACGTCATCGATCACGGGCCCGGTCATCGGCGGATTGCTGTATGGTTTTGGTGCTACGGTCCCTTATGCGGTGTCGGTTTTACTGCTTGGTTTTGGTGTGGTGGCGTTGATAGCAATGGGCCGTGTGGACCAGCACAAGAATGAGCAAAGCGAAGGCGGTTTGAAAACCATGCTCGCAGGCTTCACTTTTATTTTAAGCGAACCAATTGTCTTGGGCGCGATCTCTCTGGATTTGTTTGCCGTGTTGCTGGGCGGTGCCGTGGCTTTGATGCCGATTTATGCTGCCGATATTTTGCATCTCGATTCTGTGGGCCTCGGGCTGCTGCGGTCGGCCCCCGGGGTGGGTGCCATTGCTGTGGGTCTGTGGCTTTCGAAATTCGGTATTAAAGACCATGCTGGCAAAATCTTGTTTGTGACTGTAGCACTTTCGGGTTTTGTTATTGTGGTGTTCGGCTATTCAATTTGGCCGTGGCTTTCAATCCTGGCTTTGGCGTTATACGGCGCATTTGACATGATCAGCGTTTATGTCCGCGAAACTTTGATGCAGCTCTGGATTCCAGATGCTGTGCGTGGCCGTGTGAATGCTGTGAACAATGTGTTCATTGGCGCATCAAATCAATTGGGCGAAGCGCGCGCCGGGTTTGCTGCTGCCGCCTTTGGTGCCGTGGCGGCTGCTGTTGTAGGAGGTGTGGGCACGATGATTGTGGCAGGCCTCTGGAGCACCATGTTCCCGAAATTACGCGACGCGCGGAAACTTGAGGGGAAGAGTTAAGCCGCAACCCGTTTCGGTTGCGCCGTGACCAATCGTGTGGTGGCGATAATTGCAACCAGTGTCGCCACATATGCCAGAAGCTGCAGCGCAGAAGGCTGGTCGCTATAGCCAATCAAAGTATGTAACACTTTTCCGGCGATGCTTTTCTCGGACAGTAACCCCGAACTGTCCCAAACGGTGTTGCTCAGCATTTCCACCACGCCTGCTTTTTCTAAAAATGAAACAGCTTGGGCGGCCATGCCCGCTGCCAGCAGTGTTATCAGCCAACTGGTGACTTTGAAAATGTGACGTGTCGGGATTTTTAACAATCCCAAATATGTGAGCGCCGACATGGCACCGCCAAGGCCAAGCCCCAGAATTGCGCCACTCGCAACGGTTTGAACTGTGCCGCCACCGCCAATTAAAACGCCATAGAGGAAGAGCACAACTTCCGAGCCTTCGCGCAAAACGGCGGCTCCTACCACAATTGCCAAAGCAGCTAAGGTTCTGCGACCCTCGCGCACTTCTTCGCCAGCATGTTTCAATTCGCCTGCCATTTCGCGGCCATGAATGGCCATCCATATGTTATGCCACGCCAGCATCACAACAGCGATGGCCAGAATAATTGCATTAAAAATTTCTTGGCCAAAGCCATCAAAAAATGCAGCAATTGTTCCGGTAAATGCTGCAACGATGCAGCTTCCAAAAATTCCGCCTAAGACTCCAAGGCTCACCCATTTGCGGCTGCCCGCAACGGAGCGGGTGGCCGCCAAAACAATGCCGATAATCAGCCCTGCTTCAATGACTTCACGAAAAACTATGATGAGTGCGCCAATCATGGGATGATCTTATTCTACAATCACATAGCCCTTGGCAACATCTTCTTGGTATTCATCAACGAAGAGGTATTTTCCAGGTGCCAGTGCTTTAACGCGCACGACGATCGAAGTATTTCCAGCCGCAACCTTTTCAATCTTCATGTCCTTGGCTTCAAGTTCGGCAGGGGCGGCGTTTGCGTTGTTCAGTTTAATAATAAATGGTTTGCCAGCTGGGATTTTTAATTCGGTTTTGTCGAAAGCAGCTCCTTTCAACGTGATTTCATAAGTTACCATGTCTTCAGCAAGTGCCGCAGGGGTGAAGGCCAAAAGGCCAGCTAGAACAAATTTAAGCATTTAAAACTCCGACTCTGATTTAACCGACTAGAACACTCGGATACCAATCCTGAGTTTTCTTGTCAACTATTATTCGGTCTTTAGATTTCAAACGACTGCGGCTATTTGATCCCGCATGGCTGGAACAGACAAAACACGCGATATGAAATTCGGTCCTTCACCTTCGGTGGTGCTGGTAAACCCACAATTGGGCGAAAATATAGGCATGGCAGCCAGAGCCATGGCCAATTTCGGCTTGATGGATTTGCGGCTCATCAGCCCGCGCGAAGGCTGGGACCGCGAGAAGGCGGTGGGGGCCGCATCTGGTGCGGCCGAAACTGTAGAATTTATGACCATCCACGATTCACTGGAAGATGGCTTGCGCGAGTTCAATTTTATCTATGCCACCACCGCCCGCCCGCGCGACATGGTGAAAGAAGTGATGACACCAGAGCAAGCGGCGGCTGACATGCATTCTCGAATTGCGCGTGGCGAGAAAATTGCCATTCTGTTTGGGCGTGAACGCTGGGGCCTGTCCAATGATGAAATTTCCAAAGCAGATGTGATCATCTCTGCTCCGGTCAATCCGGCCTATGCTTCATTGAATATCGCGCAAGCGGTTTTGCTGGTGGGCTATGAATGGTTCAAGCCGCTGGCCACATCGCTGGGGCAGGGCACTGGCGAATTGCAAGCTCTCGCTGGGCCGGGCTTGCGAATGCCAAACACCGAGCTTGCCTCCAAAGAAGTTCTCTATGGCATGTATGATCACTTGGAAGAAGAATTGGCCACGGCCGGGTTTTTTAAATCGCCGGAAAAGCGCCCGACTGTGATGCGCAACATTCGCAACATGTTTGCAAAGGCGCAATTATCACTTCAAGAGGTGAAGTCTTTACGCGGCATTATTTCTTCGCTGACTAGAATGCACATCAGGCGCAAAGAGGGACACGGTGACTAAACCACGCATTCTATTATTTGACTCTGGTATGGGCGGATTGACGGTGGCGAGCGCTGTGGCCAAGCAAATGCTAGATGCGCATCTGATCTATTCGGCCGACAATGCGGGTTTTCCTTATGGCGCTTGGAAAGAGGATGCCTTACGCGAGCGCATTGTAAAAGTTCTGGGCGCGCTCATCGCGAGGGCCAAGCCTGATGTGGTGGTGATCGCCTGCAACACGGCTTCAACCATTGCCATGGCGGCGCTGCGCGATGCTTATAAGGTGCCTTTTGTGGGAACGGTCCCAGCCATCAAGCCAGCTGCTGCGCAAACAAAAAGCGGCATCATTGGCGTTCTCGCAACTCCCGGCACCGTGAACCGTGAATACACCCATTCGCTGATCCACACTTATGCGTTTCACTGCAAGGTGTTTTTGCATGGTGCCCCACGCTTGGCAGAAATTGCTGAGCAGAAATTGCGCGGGCACAAGGTGGATATGGAAGAGTTGAAAGACGAAGTAGCGCCGGTGTTTCGGAAACGTGACGGCGGCCGGACCGATGTGGTGGTGCTGGGCTGCACCCATTATCCGCTGCTGACCGAAGAGATCGCCGAAGTGGCCCCATGGCCAGTGATTTACATCGACCCATCATCCGCCATCGCGCGGCGTGTGGCTGATGTGGCGGAAGAAACGTCATTGCATGGCGAAGACGAAGACGTTCCCGCCCATGGCACAGTGATTTTAACTTCGGCACGGGGCGAGGCTTCTGAAACTCTGACGGCTTACGGCATCATGGGTTTTCCACGCCATGAAGTTTTGGATTTGCCGGTCTAATCCCTCTTTTCAAGTTTAAGGTTTGAGAGCAAGCTTAACTGGTAAGTAAGAGCAGGGAGTGAACTCATGATTATTTATCCTGATCTAGAATTGCGCAAAGGCAGGCTCGTCAATTTGATCCGCAACCGGATTGATAGTCCGCTGATTTATGATGTTGATCCAGTGGAAGCCGCCCATGACCTTGCCGCGCAGGGTGCTGAATGGCTGCATGTGGTTGATCTTGATGCGGTGTTTAATGATGGTGACAACACTGATCTTATCAAGGAAATTATCCGAAATGTGAGTTGCTCGGTGCAAGTGGGTGGAGCAATCCGATCAATTGAAAAAGTTCATAGTTGGATGGATGTGGGGGCTGGCCGCGTGGTGATTGCGACGGCGGCGGTTAAGTATCCGCATTTGGTGAAAGTGGCGGCCACCGCCTATCCTGATGCTGTTGTGGTGAGTATTGATGCACGCGGCGGCTTTGTGGTGGTGGATGGCTGGACCACCACGACGACCTTCACCCCCATTGAATTTGCACTCCAGTTCAAAGATGTGGCGCTGGCGGCAATTGTGTTTACCGATATTGACCGCGATGAAGATTACCCTGAGAGCACCATGGCTCATGCTGCTTCTCTTGCTTCGAAAGTGCGAACGCCAGTGATTGTGAGTGGTGTGGTGAAAAGCCTCGACGATATTTCAACGCTATCATTTCTGCCCAACATCACCGGCGTAATCACCAGCCGCGCGCTCTTTGGAGGTTCATTTACCTTTGCCCAAGCCAATGCGATTGCGATGGAGCAACACGCAAAGAACGCACCGTTTCAGTGAGGGGGGAGATTACTGGGTTACTATTGCTAGAAGTTCTGGATTTGTCGGTTCGAATATGGCCTTCAGGTTAGCCACCAGCGAATGGGCGGGGTTCGAACCCGCGACCCTTCGCTTAGTAGGCGAACGCTCTATCCAGCTGAGCTACCATTATAAACCCTTGCGGGTCACCCCAGTTCGCTGGGCAATTCCAAACCTATCACGAGGAATGCAATTATTGTCAAATCGTAAGTTGAACGAGGCTGATCAAACCAAAACCTCTAACCCATGTTTCTGCACAATCGTCAGCAACTTGAGCGCCATGCCGCTGGGGCGTTTGGCTCCGGTTTCCCATTTTTCAACAGTCGATTCACTCGTGTTGAGATAGCGAGCGAAAACGGGCTGGCTTACATTGTTCGCTTTTCGCAGTTTTTGAATTTCACGCGGTGAAAATTCTGGGGTGATGCTTAAGCAAGTTTCATCAAAATTGCGCATGGTGGCTTTATCAATTGCACCAACTTTGAGCAAAGCTTTCGCGGAAGAGTGAATTGCTGCAAAGACATCGCTTTTGTAGATTATCTTTTTCATAGTGTTGTCTCCGATTTAATCTCAATCCATTCTTTGTTTTCTATAAGCGCTGCAGTCTGTCGCTCAGTTAAAGTTGCATAAGTTTTGACTAGCGCTCGAAAAGCTTTCAATTCAGCTTCTTCGATGTTGTCTCGGTCATTCTTTGCAAAGATGTATTCGAAAATCCAAAAATCTTTGGCCTTAGACAGAATAATCGCACGGTGTTCGTTTTTATTCAGTCGCTTCTTAAAAACACCACCGCCCAAATCATCTGCTTGACCGAGAACAACTTGTGCTATTGCATTGGCAAGTTTTTCATCAGAAATGCGGGCCTTTCGAGCTGCTTTTGTAAACCAAGCTGTTTTGAAACTGCGCATTCATTTACATAGCACTGAGTGCTACAAAAATCAAGGCGGGTTTTGCGATTTGACATCCCCCCCCACTTCCCCTATCACGCAGCCATCAACAGGGCCTATGCCCTGTTTTTGCTTACCTGTGGCGCGTTCATCGCGTCTGTCGGCTGGGAAACTGGTGGCTAGGAAGGTGGGTTTATTCGCTGGGGAATTACGGAAAAGTTGTTCGACTTTTTCGTGCAATTCTGCGGCAACCGTAAAAATGGATAGAGCAAATGACAAAGCGTTTAGAAGCTAAATATAAAATTGACCGCCGCATGGGCGAGAACATTTGGGGCCGCCCCAAGTCTCCTGTTAACAAGCGCGAATATGGCCCCGGCCAACATGGTCAACGCCGCAAGGGCAAGATTTCTGATTTCGGCACGCAGTTGCGCGCCAAGCAAAAGCTGAAGGCCTATTATGGCAACATCAGCGAAAAGCAATTCCGCGCCGCTTATGCTGAAGCTTTGCGCATGAAGGGCGATAGCTCTGAAAACCTGATTGGCCTGCTCGAACGCCGCGTGGATGCGCTGGTGTATCGCGGCAAATTCGCTATCACTGTGTTCGCTGCCCGCCAGCTGGTTTCGCACGGCCATCTGCGTGTGAACGGCAAGCGTTGCACCATTCCATCGATGCGCCTGAAGGTTGGCGATGTGGTTGAACTGACACCAAAGGGCAAAGAAATGGTTGCCGTGCAGGAAGCGCAAGCCACTGCAGAACGCGACATTCCAGATTACGTCGAATTCGATGTGAAGGCCGGCAGCGTTAAGCTGACGCGCGTTCCATCGCTCACCGATGTTCCATACCCTGTGCAAATGCAACCAGCTTTGGTTGTGGAATTCTATTCGCGTTAATTTTTACGCGACATGTTACAATACATGTTACGATTTTGGGGGCTTGCAGCAATGCGAGCCCTTTTTCTTAGGAGAATGCTATGAGTGATGTTGCCAGCCGCATCGATGATTTAGAAATGCGCGTGGCGCACCAAGAGAAAATCATTGGTGAGTTGAATGATGTGATCACCGCCCAATGGCGCAAGATGGAAGCACTTGATTTTCAATTGCGCAGATTAGGAGAAGAGATGCAAACGATGGATGCGGGCAGTGGACCTGCGAATCAAAAACCACCGCATTATTGAGTTTTGCGTCAGCCTTGCGGGTTAAAAACTGACCATCCCATCGCGTCAGCCAGCCGTTCTAAGGCCAGTGTGCCAAGTAAAGAATTACCGTACTCATTCAGCCCTGGCGACCAAACTGCGATGGAGGCAACGCCGGGTACGATTGCGAGAATGCCGCCACCAACGCCACTTTTGGCCGGCAAGCCAACCCGGAAAGCAAAATCACCTGAGCCATCATAGTGGCCACACGTCAACATAAGCGCGTTAATCCGCCTTGCGCGTTCAGCAGAAATGACGTGATGGCCTGTATCGGGATGTTTTCCACCTTGCGCCAAAAATCGACCAGCCAGTGCCAGTTGGGTGCAGTTCATGGCGATGGCGCATTGATGAAAATAAACGCCTAGTGTTTTGTCCACCGCGCCCAAAAGATTGCCGTATGATTTCATATAATGGGCAAGGGCATAATTACGGTGACCTGAAACTGTTTCAGATTTGGCTACAGCTTGATCAACAACAATGCTTTCATCGCCGCTCAAGAATTGGATGAAGCGTAAAATCTCTCCGATTGTTTCGCGAGGTTCGTGCCCTGCTGTCACCATGTCGGTGATAGCAATCGCCCCAGCGTTGATGAAGGGATTGCGGGGAATGCCTTTTTCATGTTCCAATAACACGATTGAATTAAAAGCACTGCCCGATGGCTCGCGGCCAACGCGTTTCCAAATGGAATTGCCATGGATCCCTATTGCTAACGTCAAAGTAAACACTTTGGAAACGCTTTGAATGGAAAATAACTGCTGCGTTTGGCCAACAGTGTGAACTTCGCCATCGTTGGTTGCCACAACCATGGCAAAGACTGCGGGATCGACTTTCGATAATTCGGGAATGTAATCAGCAACTTCGCCACGCTCTGTAATGGCTGCCATTTCAGCAGATATGTCGGCCAGTAATTGAATTAAGTCCGACATTTCAATTCCAAGTAAAGAACGCATGTGGTGTCGAATTAGCCTAGGAGGGCCAGTGATTACAAGCCTGCATATTCAGACACTCTCAGCTTGGCAGATGGATGAACCCGTTTCGCTAGCGCCACTTTAAATTGATTTTTTAATACTGCCAAATTCTGCGGCGGCAACACCAGCGAGAATGATAAAACCCGCAATCAAAGTAGAAGCGGTGATTTTTTCGTTCAGCACTGCCCATCCCGATAACACCGCTAACACCGGAATAAGATAGAGTGATGCACCCATAGTGGTTGAACTAAGATGCGGCACCGCAAAATTCCAAGTGACCACGCAAATGACAGTGCCAATCACTGACAGGAAAATGAGAGAAAACCATGCGGCACCTTCCAATGCCAAGAGCGATGGCAAAGTGCTTGGCGAAATAAAAGCCAATGACGGTGGCCCGCACAAAAGCAAAGTCCACGCCGTAATTTTAAACGTGCCATATTTGCGGATCAGCGGCTTGCTGAAAATCACGTAAATGGCCCAACCGATATCGCAGCCCAGCAACAACAATCCGCCGAACAGCATGTCGTCAAATTTCATATAGCCGCCCATATTGCCAGCAAACAAATATATTGATCCTCCAAATGAAATGATGAGTCCAATGATGCTCGCCAGCGTTAATTTGTCGGCGCCAATCATGGCCGCAATCAAAGCGATGAGCAGCGGCTGCACGGCGATGATCATGCTTCCAAATCCGGCAGGCACGTAAGCATAGCCAAAGACGGAACCCAGAAAGTAGCCGAACATACCGATGACGGAGACCACAAAGAGTTTGCCCCAATCAGAGACATCAATGTGCCAACCTGAAATCAGAAATAGGGGTATTGCAGACAGCGTCGTAAAACACATGCGGATGACCATTGCATCAGCCGGGCCTGTGGTTAGCGAGAACGAGCGCACAAAGGCGGGCGCTACACCCCAAACAAAAATGGTGAAAACGAGTGCAATAGTGGCGCGAAGGTAGTTTGACATATGGCATGAATAGCAGGATGCCAAGCCCGCACAATTGCGAGAACGACTTAGCTGTTATGCACGGCGACCGCTCTGGCCACAGCGGGCCGCGCCATCATGGCTTTGCGGTGCGCCAGT
>JANOXS010000100.1:0-31015 GCA_031418535.1 Hyphomicrobiales bacterium
AAAGAAGTTAAGACCGAGGCGACTTTAAAAGCAGAAGCGAATGCTGATTAATTCATGGATTTCCGAGGTGTTGGATGTCCTATGAATTTCGTAAAGACAAAAATGGCTTTATCGCCAATGAAAAAAGGTGAAAAGCTTCAAATATTTTTAGATAATGGTGAGCCCATACAAAATGTTCCCAATTCGGTCAAATTAGAAGGGCATAAAGTCTTGGAACAAAAACAAATGACGGAAGGTCATTGGAATGTTTTAATTGAAAAGGCATAAACATGAGTGATAAACTGCAACAATATCGAAAAGAAACTGAAGGCTTAGAGGCCGAACTTCGCCATACCATGGCACAGCATGTGGGCGTAATGCGCAATCATGCTGGCCTCGTTTCATCGCTCAAGAAAATCGCTTATGTTCAAAAACACGCCAAAACTTTAAGCCTGAAAAATATGGCCACATCTTGCCTGATGATAACGGCTGCTGCTTTGGTGCGGCATGAAAGTCGGGGTGGGCATTTTAGAACTGATTATCCCCTGCCGGTTCCTGCGCTGGCCAAGCGTTCGCATTTCACTTTGGCTGATGTTCATAAAATTGTTGAGGCTGCCACATGATCAATCCTCTGCTCATAGAAGATGCCGTGCGTGCAGCACTGAATGAAGATTTAGGCCGCGCCGGAGATATCACCAGCCAAGCCACCATTCCAGCCAGCGCTATGGCCACAGCAGTGATCGCATCGCGCCAAGTGGGGGTGATCGCGGGCATGGCATTTGCGAAAAGCGCATTCGCCATACTGGACCCCAATTTGAAATTTGAAATTCTGGTGGGTGATGGTGGCCATGTTTCGGCAGGCACTGAAGTTGCTCGCATATCCGGCCCTGCCCGCGCTTTACTTTCTGGGGAGCGCGTTGCTCTTAATTATCTTGGCAGACTTTCTGGCATTGCTTCACTCACCGCAAAATTTGTGGCAGAAATTTCCCACACCAAAGCAAAGATTGCGGACACACGCAAAACCACTCCCGGCCTTCGGGCTTTCGAAAAAAATGCAGTGCGGTGTGGCGGCGGCATGAACCATCGTTTCGGGTTGGATGATGCCGTGTTGATCAAGGACAATCACATCGCCGTGGCAGGAGGTGTGGTCGCCGCGTTACGTGCTGCCAAGACACATGTTGGGCATTTGGTGAAGATCGAAATAGAAGTTGATAATTTGGCGCAGCTTGCTGAAGTGATCGCTGAAGGTGCAGATGTCGTGTTGCTCGATAATATGAGTTTGAATCAATTACGCGAGGCTGTGAAAATGGTTGCTGGTAAAATGATGTGCGAAGCTTCCGGCAATGTGAATTTATCAACAGTAAAAGCCATTGCCGAGACTGGTGTTGATATTATTTCTAGCGGAGCGCTAACGCATTCTGCTCCGGTTTTAGATTTGGGTTTGGATATTCAAATCACGGCCTAAGTTAGCTTGTAGCGGAATGTGCAACAGCTGGCACCTTCCATGATGGTTTGTTTGCGTTCTAATGTGATACGCGGGTCATAGCCTTCGCAAAAAGTGCCATCACGATTGCACGACAGCAGATGGCCAATTTTGCCAAGCCCCATTTCTTTATACGTTTCAGCATATTTGCAGCGCGTGATGTTAAAATTGAAAACTGTGTCGCTGGCTTCCAGCACGTCCATTTCGAGCGCACCGTCGGCCGTCCACAACTCATATAGTTTTATGAAATCGGCCATGGAGGTAACGCCGCCCGGAGCTTTTTCAGCGAAGGATTTTCCCTCGGCTATTGCTGCCTTGCGGATTGCTGCGTCCAGAATTTCTCCCGCCCTCACCTCGCCCAACTGTTCCGCCATTTCGGCATAGATTGGGCCGATGACTTGGGCTTGCAGCTTGCGCTTGGTGAGGGTGGGAAGTTCTGTCATTTCAATACCTTAAATATAAGCCTTGATAATGCCGATGAAGTCGACGGCTTTCAAACTGGCACCGCCAACCAAAGCGCCGTTGACATTGGCAATGGCCATAAGCTCGACCGCGTTGGAAGGCTTTACCGAGCCGCCGTAAAGAATGCGGGTGCCTGCGCCTTCTTCGGCCATGACTTTTGCTAGTTCGGCGCGAATGTGGGCGTGGGCTTCAGCAATCTCAGCAACTGTTGGCGTTAGGCCCGTGCCAATGGCCCAGACTGGCTCATAGGCGATTACTGTATTTGACGCCGTGCATCCTGCGGGAACCGAACCTTTCAGCTGTTCAGTAAGTACGGCCAAAGTCTTGCCAGCTTTGCGTTCATCAAGAGTTTCGCCGATGCAGATAATGGCATTGAGGCCAGATTTATGAGCGGCCACTGCTTTTGCGGCCACCATTGCATCAGTTTCTTTATGGTTGGTGCGGCGCTCCGAGTGACCAACGATCACAGAGGTGGCACCCGCATCTTTCAACATGTCCGCCGAGATATCGCCCGTATGCGCGCCACTTGCGGCGCCATGGCAGTCTTGGCCACCCACTTTGATTTTGCTGCCACGCATCACCGATTTCGCCCGGCGGATTAAAGTTGCTGGCGGACAGACCATGACATCACACTTCAATTTCACATCGCGCAGCATTCCTGCAAGAAGGCGCGGTTCGCGCAACATGGCTGTCGTGCCATTCATTTTCCAGTTACCAGCCACCATGGGGCGAATTGTTTGCACCGTCATAACATCCTCTTGATTGTGTTCACTTGATTTTGTCTTCTGGCCGTTTCATAGCAAACACATGCCGCACTTGCGAGAAGAAACGCGGTTACCTATGATGAAAAGACGGGCGATTTGCCCAATTGCCTATCTGCCCCCCTGAAAGGACTGTTTGATGGAATTTTTGCGTAATGCGGCCAAAACTTGGGTTGCGAAGCTGCTTATGGCACTTTTAGTGATGAGTTTTGGTATTTGGGGCATTCGAGATGTTTCAACTTCTTTCTTAAGTGACTTTTTGTCTTGGACAGGTTGGGGGCCGAAGGACTTGGTGCATGTCGCTGGCCGCACCATCCGACAGCCAGAATTTAATGTCGCATTGCAACGGACTTTGAAACAGCTTTCGGCGCAGTCTGGACAAAACCTGACCCTTGATGATGCGCGGCGGATGGGTGTTGACCGCACAGTGCTGGATAATTTGATTGCCACTGCGTCGGTTGAGGCGGCGGCAACAAAATTGGGTCTCGCGGTTTCTAACACGACTGTGTTGCAGAGCCTTGCTGAGAACAAGATGTTTCAAGATGTGAATGGGAAATTTGATGCTTCCATTTTCAAAAGACTGCTCGAACAGAACAGCTTGAGTGAATCAGATTTTCTCACAACTGAAAAAGCCGGGCGCTTGCGCTCGATGGTGACGACAACGGCTGAGGGAAGTGTTAAACTCCCTAAAACTTTGAGTGCTGCTTTGGCGCAATATCGAGGCGAATCGCGAGATGTGAAGTATTTTGATTTCACGGTTTCAGAAGCTGATGTTCCAGTGGCAACTGATGCAGAAATTAAGAAGCAGTATGAGGCAACTCCCGCAGCTTATACAGCGCCGGAATATCGCTCAATTGCAGTTTTGAAAATTGAACCTTCAGATATTGCAGATCGTCTCACCGTCAGTCCTGATGAGCTGAAGGCGGGCTATGAACATTATAAGACAGACTACTTTACACCTGAAAAGCGGACTGTTTTGCAGCTTACTTTCCCGACACTTGATGCCGCAAAAAAAGCCAAAGACCGCATAACGGCGGGTGAAGATTTTATAAAAATCGCAACCGAACTTAAAGTGAAAGAAAGTGACTACACTCTTGTCGACCGGCAACGTGGCGACTTCTTAGATGCTAAAATTGGCGATGCTGCATTTAAGCTGGCACAAGGTGCTGTGAGCGATCCCGTGCAGGGTGAATTGGCAATTGCTCTTCTAAAAGCGATAACTATCGTGCCTGAAAAACAATCGACACTCGATGAAGTCAAAGTGGCGTTGACCAGTCGTCTCCAACTGGAAAAAGCAAAGGAAGAAATTACAGCGATTTATACTGAAGTCGAAGATGCGAGATCGCAACAAACGCCTTTTGAAAAAATTGCAGAAAAAGGAAAATTGCCTTTCAAATTATATGATGCCGTGAGTGCAACAGGCCAAGACCGCGCAGGCAAAGATGTTGATATGACGTCTCGAGATGATGTTGTTAAGGCGGCCTTTTTGAGTGATGTCGGCAACTCTGACGATGCGCTGGCAGTTGGTGATGGCTATGTTTGGTATGAAGTGCGCGAAGTTATTCCACCCGGTTTGAAACCACTGGCCGATGTGAAAGTTGAAGTTACGAAAGATGTGATGGCTACCAAATTGCGGGACGTGGCCGAGGCCAAAGCAAAGGGCTTTTTGGCTGAAGTTAAATCTGGAGCAACACTTGATGCACTTTCTGTGAAAGCTGCATCAATTGTAAAAACAGCCACGGGATTGAAGCGCAACGAAACTTCGCAAGATTTCGATGGAGCGGCGGTTGTTTCAGTTTACAGTGTGGGTGATCAGGGATTTGCTTGGTCCTTGGATGGAGATGGAAAAACGGCCCGTGTGATGCAGGTTGTTAAAATAGCTCTCCCTGCAGTGATGGCAACTTCACCTGAAACTACAAAGTTGCAAGACGAGGCCAGCCTTGGCTTGTCACGTGATATTGGCGACAGTTTTGTGGGAGCGTTGCGCAAAGCGGCTGACGTAACGATTAACGAAGAGCTGTGGAAGCAAAACACTGGCACTGATATTGGCCAAAACTGAGCATTTATGACAGCATGATTGTTTCGCCCACTTATGAAGATTTTGCCGCGGCTTACGAGAAGGGTCAGGCTCAGGTTGTGTCCACTCGTTTGGTGGCTGACCTTGAAACTCCTGTTTCGGCGATGCTCAAGCTTTCGCGAAATGCGCGCTATTCGTTTTTGCTGGAGTCGGTTGAAGGTGGTGCTGTTCGGGGACGTTATTCGATCATCGGCATGAATCCTGATGTTATCTGGCGGGTTGTAGGCAATGAAGCGACCTTCAATCGCAATGCGTTGCGCGACAGCGATGGACCGTTTGTGGCGGCAGGCGCTGATCCTTTAACCAGTCTTCGGTCATTGCTGGCTGAAAGCCGCATATCATTGCCGGAAGATGCACCCCCCATGGCAGCGGGCGTGTTTGGCTATTTGGGTTATGACATGGTGCGGCTGATGGAAGATTTGCCAGAGCCTAATCCTGATACTCTGGGCTTGCCCGATGGCATGATGATCCGGCCCACCGTGATGGCTATTTTCGATTCTGTGCGTGATGAAGTGACGGTCACTGCGCCGGTCTATCCCGATGTTTCGATCTCGGCGCGGGCTGCGTATGCCAGAGCGAATGAGCGGGTTTCAGAGGTTGTGGACTCCCTTGACCGGCCGATTGATATGATGATGCGCGAGTCAGACGCGCCGCCGATGGCGGCAGCGCTTTCAAATACTTCACCCGATGATTATAAAACGATGGTTCTCAAAGCCAAAGATTACATTGCCGCTGGAGATATTTTTCAAGCGGTGTTGTCTCAACGGTTCGAAACAGAATTCACGTTGCCGCCCTTCTCGCTATACCGGGCTTTGCGCCGCGTGAACCCATCTCCGTTTTTATATTTTCTGAATTTTGATCATTTTGCCGTTGTTGGTTCCAGCCCCGAAATTTTGGTTCGGGTGCGCGAAGGCAAAGTGTCGATCCGGCCCATCGCAGGCACCCGCCGCCGTGGGGCGACACCGACTGAAGATAAAGCTTTGGCCGAAGAACTATTGGCTGATCCGAAAGAACTCGCTGAACATTTGATGTTGCTTGATCTCGGTCGCAATGATGTGGGGCGTGTTGCCGAAATTGGATCGGTTCGCGTCACTGATCGTTTCATTTTGGAATTTTACAGCCAAGTGATGCATATTGTTTCGAATGTCGAAGGTAAGCTTTCCAAAAAATATGACATGATCGATGCTTTGTGCGCAGGCTTTCCGGCGGGTACAGTTTCGGGCGCGCCAAAAGTGCGGGCCATGGAAATTATTGATGAGCTGGAAAAAGATAAGCGCGGCATTTACGGCGGTTGCGTTGGCTATTTCGGCGCTGATGGCGAGATGGACACCTGCATCGTTTTGCGAACTGCAATTATAAAAGATGGCATGATGTATGTGCAAGCGGGTGCTGGTGTGGTTGCCGACAGTGTGCCTGAAAGCGAACATCAGGAATGCATCAGTAAAGCGAAAGCACTTTTCCGTGCTGCCGAAGAAGCTGTGCGCTTTGCCGGCCGCGCTGGGAGAGGCCAATGATTATTCTCATTGATAATTATGATAGTTTTACGTGGAACCTTTATCATTACTTGGGCGACCTTGGCGCTGATACAGTCGTTCACCGCAACGATAAAATTAGCGTGGGGCAAGTGATGTCGGCAAGGCCTTCGGCCATCGTTATTTCGCCAGGGCCTGGCACACCATCCCAAGCGGGTATTATCATTGATCTTGTCAAAGAAGCTGCCGGCAAGGTTCCGATCTTCGGTGTGTGTCTTGGTTTGCAAGCTATTGGTGAGGCCTTTGGTGGCCATATAGTTCGGGCACCTTCGCAGATGCATGGGAAAACCTCTCCGGTTGAACACCATGGCAAAGGCGTTTTTCAAAACCTGCCAGACCAATTCAAAGCAACACGCTATCATTCACTGGTGGTGGACCGCGCAACTTTGCCTGAATGTTTAGAAGTGACCGCTGAGACAGACGGCCTCATCATGGGTTTGCAACACAAGACCTTGGCTGTGCACGGCGTGCAGTTTCACCCGGAAAGTATTGCATCGGAACATGGCCATGCAATTCTGAAAAACTTTTTGGATATGGCAGGTGCGAAGTGATGGCGGATATGAAACCACTGATTGCTAAAGCCGCCAACGGAACCCCCCTCACGCGCGATGAAGCTCGCGATGCTTTCAACATAATGATGTCTGGTGATGCCACACCTTCGCAGATTGCGGGCTTTCTGATGGCGTTGCGCGTGCGCGGCGAAACTATCGATGAGATCACCGGTGCTGTCGAAATCATGCGCGAGAAAATGTTGCGCGTGGCAGCACCTGTTGATGCCATAGACATTGTGGGCACGGGTGGCGATGCTTCTGGCTCTTTCAACATTTCTACTTGCGCAGCATTCGTCGCTGCGGGCGCTGGACTGAAAGTGGCCAAACATGGCAATCGTGCCCTTTCATCAAAATCCGGCGCGGCGGATGTCTTAATGGCACTTGGCGTTAAGTTGGATGTGACTCCTGAAAAAATTACCGAATGCATTGCTGAGGCCGGACTTGGTTTTATGTTTGCGCCTGCCCATCATTCGTCCATGAAACATGTGGGGCCGACGCGTGTTGAATTGGGCACGCGCACAATTTTCAATTTACTTGGCCCCCTGTCAAATCCCGCTGGAGCTACACGGCAAGTGACGGGGGTTTATTCAAAAGCTTGGGTTGGACCGCTTGCCCACGTGCTGAAAAATTTAGGCTCAGAGGCCTGTTGGATTTGTCATGGCGAAGGTGGCATGGATGAAATTGTGCCATCAGGCACAACGTGGATTTCAGAACTTAAAAATGGCCATATCAGGAACTTTGAACTCACGCCAGAAGCTGCTGGTTTAGAGCGTTCCAAAGCTGCTGATTTATTGGGCGGCGATGCGGCGCATAATGCTGAAGCTTTGCGCCGCGTTTTAAATGGTGAAGCGTCTGCCTTTACCGACGCGGCATTGATGACGGCTGGGGCGGCACTTGTGGTGGCAGGCAAGGCCGCCGACATCAAGGCTGGGGTTGTTGCGGCGAAGGTTGGTTTAAACTCTGGTGCAGCGGCAAAAGCTTTGGCACTGCTGATTGAGGTTTCAAATAGCTAATGGTCACGATCCTTGACAAAATCGCCACATACAAGCGCGAAGAAGTCGCTGCCGCGAAACTCGTTACATCACTCAGTACACTACAGGCCATGGCAAAAGCTGCATCCGCCCCTCGTGGTTTTCACAAGGCTTTGCAAACTAAAATTTCATCTGGGCACTATGGCTTGATTGCGGAAATTAAAAAAGCCAGCCCATCCAAAGGCTTGATCCGTGCTGACTTTGATCCCCCTGCTCTGGCTCAAGCTTATGAAGCTGGCGGAGCTGCATGCCTGTCAATTCTTACTGACACACCATCTTTTCAAGGTGCACCGGAATTTTTGGTTTCGGCGCGGGCCGCATGCAACCTTCCAGTGCTGCGGAAAGATTTTATGCTTGACACGTATCAAGTGGCGGAAGCTCGCGCTTGGGGTGCTGATTGCATACTCCTCATCATGGCCATGATTGAAGATGGGTTAGCTGCCGAGCTGGAAGCCGCTGCATTCGAAATGGGGATGGATGTGTTGATTGAGGTGCACGACGAAGCTGAAATGCTCCGTGCACTGACGTTAAAATCTCCGATGATCGGGATTAATAACCGCAACCTGCACACATTTGAAGTTTCCCTTGAGACCACGGAGCGTCTTGCACCCCTGGTGCCATCCGATAAAATGATTGTTGGCGAGAGTGGATTGTTTACGCCTAGGGATTTGGCCAGACTTTCACGCTTCAATGTAAACACATTTCTGATTGGCGAAAGCCTCATGCGGCAGGACGATGTGGCTGCAGCCACCAAAGTATTGTTGGCCAAATGAGCAAGCTCACCCACCTTGATGCACTTGGAAATGCACATATGGTAGATGTGTCTGACAAAGCTGTAACTTCGCGCAGCGCCACTGCGAGGGCGCGGGTTTTGATGCAACCTGAAACAGTGTCCCTTATCACCAGTGGCACGGCCAAAAAGGGCGACGTGTTAGCCACTGCGCGTTTGGCGGGCATAATGGCCGCTAAGAAAACATCTGACCTCATTCCTCTTTGTCATCCCTTGATGATTTCTAAAGTCAGCGTGGACTTCGTCATCGGCGAAAATTTGATTGATGTCGAAGCCACTGTAAAAGTGGAAGGCAAGACGGGGGTGGAAATGGAAGCGCTCACAGCTTGTTCCGTTGCTTGCCTCACACTTTACGACATGGTGAAAGCCGTTGATCGCGGCATGACGATTACAGATTTGCGGCTGGTCGAAAAATCAGGTGGCAAATCTGGATTGTTCAAGGCGGATTGATCATGGCTTTGATGCCGGTCAATGAAGCTTTGTCGCGCATTTTAGAATCGGCAAGAATCTTGGCCTCTGAAGCTGTGCCTCTGGCCGAATGTATGGGGCGGATATTGTCCCAAGATCTCAAAGCTAAACGAAATCAACCACCGTTTCAGTCCTCCGCCATGGATGGTTATGCAGTTCGATTTGAAGACCAACACCATCCCCTCAAACTGATAGGTGTGTCTGCTGCTGGGCACGCCTTTAAGGGCACCGTGAAAGCAAAACAGGCCGTTCGAATTTTGACGGGAGCACCTTTGCCAAAGAGTGCTGACACAATTGTTATTCAAGAAAACGTGACGCTTAATGCTGACCACATAACTGTAACAGAGGCCACGGCACTGGGTCGCAACATTCGGGCCATCGGACTGGATTTTATGCGCGGTGATATTCTCATTCCTGCGGGTACGAAGCTTAACGCCCGCGATATTGGCTTGGCGGCCGCTGGGAGTGTGGCAACGCTCCGTGTACGGAGGAAGCCGCGGCTTGTCCTCTTCACAACTGGCGATGAACTTGTGCTGCCGGGCATGCGCGCCCGTGCCGATCAAATTGTGTCTTCAAACAGCCATGCGATTACGGCAATGGCGCAAGCCTGGGGTGCTGAGGTCATTAATCTGGGCATCGTTCCAGACACAATGAAGGCCACCATGGCGGCCATCAAAAAAGCTGGCAGCGCCGATATTCTTATAACCACGGGTGGTGCTTCGGTGGGTGATCATGACTATGTGCAAGAGGCGCTAAAACAGTCGGGTGTGAAGATTGGTTTTTGGAAAATTGCCTTGCGTCCCGGCAAGCCCCTGATGTTTGGCACAAAGGACAAGCTTCGGGTTTTGGGTTTGCCGGGCAACCCTGTTTCGGCATTGGTCTGCGCACGGATATTTTTGAAGCCACTCATTGCGGCCATGCAAGGCACAGTCGTTGATCAGCAACCGTTACAAGCGAGATTGGGCAGCGCACTTCCCGCTAATGACGGCAGGCGAGATTATATGCGGGCCACGCTCAGCACAGCGCCTGATGGCAGTCGCACGGCTGCGGTTTTCAACAAGCAAGACAGCTCAATGCAGCGCACACTCCGAAACGCTGATTGCCTCATCATCCGCGAACCAAACGTCCCTGCCGCACCGCTCGGAGCATTGGTTTCTATATTACTTCTCGATTTCTAGCGGCTCATAACGCAAACACTTGCGGAACGAAGACGAAACAGATATAAATGTTTTGGATTTGTTCTGATTCACGGAACGCGAGAGGAAATATCATGCTGACGCGCAAACAACTTGAGCTGCTTTTGTTTATCAATGAGCGCTTGAAGGAAGAAGGGGTTCCGCCCTCATTCGAAGAAATGAAAATGGCGCTTGATTTACAGTCAAAGTCTGGCGTGCATCGATTGATCGTAGCTTTAGAAGAGCGTGGATTTTTAAAGCGGATGCCAAACCGGGCCCGTGCCTTGGAAGTGATTAAACTTCCGGAGTCACACTCGCCAAGTCTGGGTGGCAAGAAATCTGGCTTTTCGCCCAATGTTATTGAAGGGTCTTTGGGCAAGGTGAAACCTATGCCTGCGGCCAATGATGGTTTCCCCCGTGCAACAGCTATTCCGATGATGGGTCGCATTGCTGCAGGTGTCCCGATTTCAGCAATTCAAGATCACACCACGAACATTATGGTGCCGCCGGAGATGCTGGGTGGTGGCGAACATTTTGCCCTCGAAGTTAAGGGCGACTCGATGATTGACGCTGGTATTTTTGATGGTGATACCGTTGTCATCCGCAAGGGTGAGACTGCAGTCAACGGCGATATTGTGGTGGCATTGGTGGATGATGAAGAAGCCACATTAAAGCGCTTGCGCCGGAAAGGGGTTTCGATTGCCTTAGAAGCTGCCAACCCAGCTTATGAAACCAGAATTTTCGGACCAGATAGGGTGCGCGTTCAGGGCAAGCTCGTTGGGCTTTTGCGAAAGTACTCTTAAATGCAAGAAAGCCCGGGCCGAAGCCCAGGCACCCTTGCAGGGGATTTTCAGTATTTGACTTAATTCATCGCGGTGGATGACGAGAGATATTTTTTCGGATCGAGAGCGGTTGCACCTTTGCGAACTTCAAAGTGCAGTTGTGGGCTTTGGACTGCGCCGGTTTGTCCGGCAATTGCAATCACGTCACCGCGTTTCACGGTGTCACCGCGTTTCACGTTGAGCGATTTTGCGTGGGCATAGGCTGTTACATAACCACCTGCGTGGCGGATCAAGATCAGGTTGCCATAACCTTTAAGTTCGTTTCCAGCATAAGCAACAACACCACTTTCAGCTGCCCGAATGCTGGTTCCTTCAGGAACCGAAATATTGATGCCTTCGTTTTTCAGTCCGCTTGGTTTTTTGCCAAAGTCTGAAATTACTTTGCCGCGAACAGGCCAACGCATTGCCAGAGCTGGGCCAGCATCGGTTGGAATTGCTGGCACGTCCGCCACTTCGGCTTGGGGTTTTGGCAGAGTCAGTGCGCCCGGCTTTTTGGCCAAAGGAACATCAGCAACCGCTTGATCGGCGTTGTCATCAATTGTTTCTTCGCCAGCTGGGGGTTGTTTCATTTTTGCTTGAGCCGCGGCCGGTGCCATTTTAGCGCCACCGGGAATTTTGATGGTTTGGCCCAAGCTCAAAGTCTTGTCTTTGCTCAAGCCATTCACGCTTGCAATTGTGAATGGAGAAACATTGAATTTGCGACCCAGTGAATAGAGCGTGTCACCACTCTGAACTGAATATGTGCCTCCAGCTTTCCGTTGCACGGGTGCCGCATCAGCTGTTTGCTCTTCTTCCGCCAAAGAAATAACTTTCTTCTTCGGAGTGATCGCTGCTGGCTGCTCGGTCATGGCTTGCTGAGTAGCAACGCCCTTCTTTTTATATTTGAAGGTCGGTGTTGGTGCTACAACTTGTTCGGTCGGAGCGTCTGCTACAACATCTTCAGCTGTGTAGCTTGGAGCCTTGTATTTCGGCGCCTTGAGAGTTGGTTTTTTGTAAACTGGCGCTACTGCAACTTCTTCCTGATACACAGGAGCCTTAACTCTGGGCTTTGTGTAAACAGGAGCTACAGGTTGTTCATCGTAAGCAATCTCAGGCTGAACTTCTGGCTGAACAATCAGCTTTTGTTTGTAGGGCTTCTTATAGCTTTGCACGTAATCGTAAACTGGTGCTTTTGCTGTGCGCAAAGGAGCGCGGGCAATTGGGCTTTGCACGATCGTTTCGTCGGCATAAGCAATTGCCTTTGGTTGCTTATAAGCTTGCTTTGTAATGCGCTTAATTTTCGGCACTGAAGCAGTGTAAACTGGATCATTGTCGGACGGATTATTGTAGTTTGCGGAAAAACGCTCGATTGAATCGGAGCAACCTGAGAGCAGGATGGCGGTTAAACCAGCGACCACTAATTTGGGCGTGTTGAAACCGAAGCAGGCGACTGGCTTGCTGATACGCATAATTGAACTCCAATACAAACTAACTAAAAACTCACTATCAATAGTAATGACCTGTTTTGGTTAAAGTTGTGTTTATGTTGACAGCCCCTTGATTAATTCTTGAAAATTATTCGACAACAACTTTCGCGCCAATTTTTACGCGGTCGAATAAATCAATTACATGTTCGTTGAGCATTCGGATGCAGCCCGACGACACTGCATGGCCAATGCTCCACGGCTGCGTCGTGCCATGAATGCGAAAATTAGTGCTGCCAATATACATGGCTCTTGCACCCAATGGATTTTGTGGTCCGCCTTCCATATGTGCTGGAATGATGTGGCCCTTCTCGGCTTCGCGCTTTATCATCACGTCTGGCGGGGTCCAATCTGGCCAGGTCGCTTTGCGCGTGATGCGATTTTGCCCCGACCACTGAAAACCTTCGCGTCCCACACCAACCCGAAACATGATGGCTTGGCCTTCGGGCAAAATAAAATAGAGTTTGCGCTTTTTGGTGCGCACCAAAATTGATCCCGGCTCAAGAGCTGTTTCAAAATCAATCACGCTGCGGTTCGGACCTGACAGATCGTCCCGCATAATTCTTGATTGTTTTTGCAGTGGCGTCGCTGCCGAAGCCACTTGCGTTTGATCCATTCCGCCCAAAATTTCAAACATATCAGGCGTGAATATTACCTTGCCTGCTTGTGCACTCACAGGACAGAATGCCAAAAAGGCAACGCCTGCTAAAACCAGTTTTCGCATTTTACCACCTGGACGAAAAGTCGTCCCCCACGCAACTATGCGCAAACCTCGTTAAATCTGGTTTAAGCGATATAGTTTCTGAATCATCACCAAGGCGGTCTTTTGTGAAACGGGGTGTTTCCAGTTTGGTGCGATTTCCGCAATTGGTCCCAACACAAAACTGCGCTCTGCAATGGCCGGGTGTGGCAAAGTTAGGGCCTTGAAATTGGTTTTTTGCGGCGCGCGCTGTATTCCATTGTAATCAAGAATATCAAGATCCAGCGTGCGTGGTCCCCAGCGCCTTCTGCGCCGCCTTCCCGCGTGGTGTTCGATCATATGAAGTTTGCGAATGAGCGCATCAGGTGAAAGTGCGGTGGCGATGATGGCCACAGCATTTACAAAATTTGGTTGATTAAGAACGCCGTGGGGTGCGGTTTCAATGAGTTTTGAAACTTTGACCAACCGCAACGGGAATTTATCAAGTTCGCACAATGCTTGTTCAACGGCCTGACGCGGGCTGCCCCAAGGACCGGATATATTGCTTCCCAGAGCGATGAGAATCATGGCGTTTGCAACCAATGCAAAACATCGCTTGCATTTTGTGCGGGGTGTTCAATTGGGTGGAAGACCGATACAATTTTTCCTTGGTCACAGATCAAAGTGAGCCGCGACAAGAACTCGCGATCGCCTGCTGCAAAGCGCGGAAGATTTAAAGCTGTTGAGAAATCACCACCTGCATCTGACAGCAAATCATATGGCAATTTGTGGAGCGCAGAAAAATCTGCAATCCAGTCTTCGCTCAGCGAGCTCAGGCCAAACACGTCGACATTCATTTTTTGAAATGCCCCATGCAGTTCTGCAAATTTCAAAGCTTGAGGTGTTGATCCATGCGCACCTTTTATGGTGTCCCAATCCTGTGGATCGGCGACACCTGCCCTGCCCGTGTAAGGATAACAAAAATATATGACTTTGGTTAAGTGGGAGGTAGGATTGAAATTGCGGTGGGCACTGGTGCGCATCACCACGTCCGGCAAGTTCATGCCAACTAAGTACTGCACAGACTTAACCTCGGTCGCGCAAGACGCGGGCTTTTTCGCGGTCCCAGTCTCTGGTCTTTATGGTTTCGCGTTTATCGACGTTTTTCTTGCCCTTGGCCAAAGCAATGTCGACCTTGACCATGCCGCGCGGATTGAAAAATAATTTCAGCGGAATAATTGTCAGGCCTTCGCGCTGAATGCCAACCGACAAACGATCAATTTCTTTGCGGTTGAGCAAAAGTTTGCGCGGGCGTTTTTGCTCATGGTTGAAACGATTGGCTTCGCGATATTCAGGAATGTTGGTGTTAATCAGAAAAAGTTCTTGGCCCTTCATGGCCGCATAAGACTCAGCCAAGTTCACATGGCCCACGCGCAATGATTTCACTTCAGAGCCTTTCAGCTCCAAGCCAGCCTCAAAGCTTTGCATGATCTCATAATCATAACGGGCGCGGCGGTTATCAGCCACCACTTTAATGCCCTCTTGCTTATGAGCGGCTTTGGCACCGCCTGCTTTTGATGACATCTCAGTTCAAAAGACCCGCATGAACCAACGCATCGCGCACGGCGATTTTGGTGCTTTCGATCACAGGGATCAATGGCAGGCGAGCCTCAGCTTCGCAAAGGCCCAGCAAACTTGCCGCATATTTCACTGGGCCGGGGCTTGCTTCAACAAACATAGCATGGTGCAACGGCATCAAACGGTCTTGCAGTTCTAATGCCTTGGAGTAATCGCCGGTAAGAGTTGCAGCTTGTAAATCAGCACAGAGGCGCGGCGCGACATTTGCAGTCACTGAAATGCAACCCACACCACCATGCGCGTTAAAGCCCAAGGCCGTGCCGTCTTCACCAGAGAGCTGAATGAAGTGCGTGCCCGACAGTAAACGCTGGCGGGATGGACGGGTTAAATTAGCGGACGCATCCTTAGTGCCTATAATGTTTTTAAAATCATGTGAAAGTCGTGCCAAGGTTTCAACCGAGATATCGGCAACTGTGCGTCCTGGCACATTGTAAACAAAAATCGGAATATCCACCGCTGTGGCTATAGCTTTATAATGGGCGTAAATCCCATCTTGCGTGGGCTTGTTATAATAAGGCACCACGACAAGTGCGGCATCAGCGCCAGCAGCTTTGGCGTGCTTCGTATATTCAATTGCTTCTGCAGTGTTGTTAGAGCCCGCACCAGCGATCACAGGAACGCGGCCTTTTGCTTCGGTCACGCAAATGCGCACGACAGCTTTATGTTCTTCCGGAGTCAAAGTTGGGCTTTCGCCAGTTGTGCCCACGGGCACCAAGCCGCCACTGCCTTCTTTGATTTGCCAATTCACAAATTTGCGGAAGGCTTGCTCATCGAATGAGCCGTCCTTCATTGGTGTGATCAAAGCTGGAATTGAACCCTTAAACTGCACGAGAAACCCCTTAGGTAAGAAATTAGAAACCATAAGCTGCCAAAGCTTTGGCCTTAGCTGCCTTTTTTAATGGCTGCAACATAGTCTGACACGGTGATTACGGCAAGACGGAGACTTTGGCCATTATGAGGTCAAACCCCCGTCGCAATTGTTAATTACCTCCGTTGGGCTGCAACAGGGTTTGTAAGTAAGCGCATGGTTAGTCAAATTTCGCGTCGTGGTTTTTTAACTGCTTTATTGTCGGCGACGGCTGTGGGCCTCGTTCCGGTGTTGGCAAGCCCTGCCTTTGCCGTGGCTTCGGGCTTGGCAGTTCAAGCTGTTAAAACGGCATTATCCGGTGATTTTATTGGCGCTGGCGATATGGCGCAACGCTCTGGCGATCAGGCCGCCGTTAAACTAGTGGAACTTTTATATTTGCGCGACAATGGTGCCGAGGCTGGCTATGGCCGCATTATGTCATTCTTAGAGGCGGCCCCCAAATGGCCGCAGACAGACACACTCATGAAGCGGGCCGAACAGGCGCTTTATGAAAACAATCAAGATCAAAATCTTTGCAGATCACATTTTAAAAACCGTCCGCCGGTTACGGCATACGGAATGCTGGCCTTTGCGCGCGCCAGTTTTGCAGCAGGTGACACGCAAACCGGAAAGAAATGGCTGAATTCAGCATGGAATAATCCGAAAGTTGGCACTGAACTCGAACCAAAAATTATGGCGGAGTTTGGCAATCAATTATCACCAGCTGATCATCGCCGCCGTGTCAAGCGTTTGATTTATGCGCAAGAAGGTTCAGCAGCAATCCGCAACGCAAAACGCGCTGGTGGCGATTATGTGGCGGCGGCCAAAGTTGCACAATCACTCCTTCGCGGTGTTGCTGGTGCTGAGGGGCAATATGCGGCTCTTCCTGCTGCGATGAAGAATGAACTGGCACTGAAATTTGCCTTGGCGCGGTTTTACCGCCGGCAAGAAAAATTTGGTAAAGCCCGCAATCTTTTAATCAGCGTGCAAGGTGATGCCGCAAACCGCGATGCTGCTGCGTGGTGGGGTGAACGGCGGATTATTATTCGGCGCTCCGTCGGCGTTAATCACAGTGAGGCTTGGAATTCGGCTTATCGTTTGGCCAGCGACCATGGCAATGTTGAAATTGAAGATGCTGTGGAAGCAGAATTTTTGGCCGGCTGGATTGCGCTGCGTTTCTTAAAAAAACCAGACGTGGCAATTTCACATTTTTCTGAGTTGCAAAAAATTGCGCCTTCGCGCACTGAAAAGGCACGGGCATATTATTGGATTGGCCGTACACAATTGGCGATGGGCGATAAGTCAGCTGCAAATTCGTCTCTGGCCAAGGCTGCGAAATTTTCGACGGTTTATTATGGTCAGTTGGCTCGTGAGTTGATTGGGCTTGGAACCACGCCTGAAGAAATTAACACAGGCAAAGCCTCGCAAGCTGCGGTCGCAAATGTGCAGCGCGATGAAGTGGTGCGCGCCATGCGGATTTTTGCCGCTGCTGGCCCGAAGAATCAGTTGAACTTATTCTTGTGGTCCCTTGCAAATAGATTTGACTCGGTTGATGAATTGAATGCTGCCGCATCTGAGGTTCAGCAGATTGCAGGCACGTCATGGTCATTGCGTTTAGCCAAGGCTGCAAGCCAGCGCGGGCTCGACATTGACTCGTGGTCATACCCCACACGTGGCCTTCCAACTTGGGCACAAGTTGGAAAGCCTATTGAAAAATCTTTGGTGTTTGCATTGTCACGCCAAGAAAGCGAATTTGATCCCAATGCGGGCAGCAGTGTGGGTGCGCAAGGATTGATGCAATTGATGCCAGGCACTGCAAAGCAAGTGGCACGGCAATACCGCCTGCCCTACGCCGTGGGGAAACTCAAAGGTGACCCAAGTTATAACGTGAAGTTGGGTGCAGCGCATCTTGCGGACCTGGTTGATAATTTCAACGGCTCCTACATCCTGACACTTGTGGGTTACAATGCCGGGCCACGGCGCTCTCGCGAATGGGTGGAAGAATTTGGTGATCCACGCGGCGGCCAAGTGGATGCCGTTGATTGGGTTGAATGCATCCCGTTTGAAGAAACGCGCTGGTATGTGCAAAAAGTGATGCAGAATTTGCATGTGTATCGCTCGCGACTTGCACCCGATACTGTGCGGCCTATGTCGGCAGATTTAAAGCGCGGTGCGCCTTCTGACTTTGCAACAGCCAGCACTTCGAAAATTGTTGAGGCAGAGCCGTGTACCAAAAATTCAATCGGCGCCCTCCTTGGTGCTGCGTGTAACTGATTTTCTCAATAAAAAACGGGGCAGAATCATCTGCCCCGTTTTTGTATGTGTAGACCGCCAATTATTTGCGGGTGCGGGTGCCAGATAGAGTTTGGCCCTTGGTATTGCGCAAACCACCTGTGCCATATTGCTTGGTGAATTCAGCTTCTTTGCCATCAGCCAATAAGCTTGCTTGCTTGATCCACTCTTCACGGGCAATGCGGCCGTTAAAGCGCAAGTGATCATCCACCCACGCCACTTGGGCTGCGGTCCATGCGGCCACTTGGTCGAAATGGAAGAAGCCCAAGGTGTGCAGAATTGATTCGTTCTTTGGACCAATGCCACTGATGCGTTGCAAGTTGTCGGCTTTGCCGCCACGGGCTGCTGCGATGCCTTTTGGACGCTCCATTTTGCCAGAACTTACAATCGGTGCTGCAACAGGTCGTGGTGCAGCAATCGGTGTTGGCGGCGGAATTGGCTTCAATACAGGTGCTGGTGCAACCGCAACTGGCGCCGGGCGTGGTGCCACATAGGCAGGTGCTACGGGTGCTGCAACGCGCACAGGTTCGGCCACAGGTTTTGCGCCAAACAGACCGCGTGAAATCCAGCCCAAGAGGCAGCCGATCAAATAAGCCAGCAACATCCAGATTGCGAGTTCGATGAGATAATGAGTCATGTTTCGGTCTCGCTTATTTAACGCTTGGTTGTGTCAGGCACAGATGAGGTGAACCCCACATAAGCGCCAATCAATAATGCAGCCAGCAGATACACCCAATTGTGCTCCACCAAAATCCACGAGTTATGCCAGTTAAAAAATTCGTTCATGTTCTTCCCCTTAGTTCAAAACCGTAAATTCAACACGGCGATTTTTCATACGTGCACTGTCGTTCAATGCCGGATCAAGCGGCTTGTCTTTGCTGTAACCGATTCCCGTTAAACGATCAGCTGCCACTCCAGCCGCAACAAGTGCTGCAATCACCGACTGCGCGCGCCTTTCGCTGAGGCCCTGATTATAGGCTTCCGAACCTTTGTAATCGGCATGTCCGGCCACTTGCACTTTCATGGTCAGGCACCGTGGATCTTTGAGCAGAGCCGCATATTGATTGGTTGCCAAATCATTAGGGTTGGTCAAATCTGAAACGTTGAATTTAAACCGCACTGGGAAAACGGCACTGATTCTGGCCATCGTCGAAATGCAATCATAAGCTTCAGCCGCTGGTGGCGCTGGCGGTGGTGGCGCAACATTGACGATTAATTCGTCTTTGGTTGCATCCATGGCAGTTTGTCCAGCAGCATCAGCCACTTGGGCAATCACGTCATAGGTACCGTTTACCAATGGCTTGGTTGGCTTGAGTTTCCAGTTGCCGCTTGCATCTGACAAGAGATCAAAATCCTTGCCGAGTTTGTAAGAGTTGCCATCAAGTGTGACCACCAGAGACGTGGCTTTGCCAGCTGGCCATGTGCCTTTAACAGTCGGATGATCAGAATCTGAGGTTGCAGCTTCAACTGTTGGAACAGCCAATGCTTCGGCCACAGGGGCTGGCGCTGGTGCAGGCTCAACTGCCGGAGCAGCTGCTGCATTGACAACAAGTTCGCCTTGCGTTGCGTCACGGGCGCGTTGGCCAGATTCGTCAGCTATATGTGCCACAACGTTATATGTGCCATTTGCCACTGGCTTTTTAGCCATCAGCATCCACGTGTTGCCGTCGGCTGTCAGTTCAGGATCGGTGCCCAGCACATAAGAGGTGCCGTCGAGTGCTACCGTTAGGTTTTTTGCCGTGGTTGCAGGATATGTGCCGGTTACCATTGGATGATCGCTATCGACCGTTACAGCGTCCACAGTTGGGCGCTCCAATGCTGCCGGTGGAGGCGGTGCTGGCGGAGCAGCAGCGGCAATGACGATTGCATCGCGCACGCGGGTTTGGCTGTTATTGCCAGCCTTACCGATCACTGTGATATCAAGATCATATTTGCCGGGAGCCAATTCGACAGCTGGCATAAAGGTGTATGTGCCCTTGCCATCTGAAATCAGTTCTTTGTCTTTGCCCAAAGCATAGGCTTTGCCTGCCAATGAAATTGACAGGGCTTGCGACTCTGCTTCTGGGAATGATCCTGTAATAGCATAAGGCCAAACAGCGTCAGCCGGGGCTGCCATAACCGTGGCCGCCGCAACAGGTGCAGGCACTTCGACTTTAACTGGGTCTGGCAATTTGGCTGCGGCAGTTTGATCGGGTTCAGCTGCTTTTGCACCTTCGGCCACAACGATAGCAGCTGGTGATGCAAAATCAGTTTTGTTGCCCACAGCATCGCTCACTGTGAAGTTTAAATCATAAGAACCGGGCTTTAGGTCAACTTTCGGATCAAAAGTGAAATTGCCTTTGCCGTCGGATTTCAATGCTTCGTCGGTGCCGAGAGTGTAGACTTTATCTGCAAGTTTTGCCGTCAGGCCAGTTGCTTCGGCTTCTGGCCATGTACCGGTTATGGCATAGGGCCAAACTGAAGGTGCTGCGGCCATGGGAGCCAAGGTGGGTGCGGCTGGTGCAACCGTATCAATCACCACTTTAGTGGGGGCAACGGCAGCCATGACGTTGGCGCCACCGTCTGAAACCGAGGCTGTAACGTCATAAGCGCCATCGGCAATTGCTGTGGCTGGCTTTAATGTCCATTTGCCAGCATTTGAGGTCAACTCTGGATCTTTGTTCAATTCATATGTTTTGCCGTTCAAATCAACGGACAGCGTTGTGGCCACACCTTCTGGCCATGTGCCTGTGATGTCTGGCATGGCCATGCTGGTGTTCAACTGATCAATGGTTGGGGCCATCAATGTGACGGGCGGCACAATTTTCACACCTGTGGTGTCTACGGTGCGAACGCCGTAAGTATCAGAGATTGCTTTGGTCGCACTGTCTAAAACGGCTTGACTGGCAACTTCTCCAGTTACCACCACATCGCGGCCGTCAACGGCAATTTTGGCTCCCACGCCTGCGGCAGCTTGGGCGCGCGCCACAATATCATCCACCATGTCGCCGGTTTGCAACCATGCGCCTGCAACAAAAGGTAGAATCGTAAGTGGTGCCCATTTTAGCCACTGTGATGGTCGCCATTGATACATGTTATCGTCCCCGATTGAAATTACGTTGGACTCTGTGATACAGAAGTCATATTTAGTCTTGTTAAGAGTTACTTAACACATCACCAGAAGCGAATCCTAATAGAATCTTAGGTTGCAAGCGCTTGAGCAAAACGCGAGATTCCCATATTTTTAACGTTGTTTTAAGCTCTGGGACAGAATTGTGGCCGGAACTGTTGCAAGCCTGCCACAGCTCTTTGAATTCTCAGCCAGCTTGGCCCGAAGTGGTTGACCTTAACCATAGAAGCAGCGAGAAGACGGTGTGTGCACGGCGACTCGTGCATTGCCCACCCTACTTCAATTGCAGGGGACCGGGGGGCTAATTGAAACTCCAATGACTTGGGAGAATACTTATGAAGATGACAAAAATTGCTCTTCTCGCTTCAGCCGCTCTTGTAGCTGTATCGATGGGCGCACGCGCTGATGACCTCAGCGATCTTAAAGCACGCATTGCTGCTCTTGAAGCAAACGCTGCAACAACATCAGTTCCAGCTGGCTTCTCTTTGATGACAGTAGGAAAAGCTGATGCGATTGTAATTCCTGGTTTGGACATCGATCCTAGCTATGGAAAAACAGCAACAACAATTGGTATTATGCCAACTGCTGACATGCCAGCTTCGACTGTTATCCAATGGTCGGGCTACGTGAAAGCGGCTTTGATTTACGATAAGGTTGACAACTCACTTCTTGCTACCGATCCATCATACGTGGATGTCCAAGCTAAGTCTGGCATGAAAGTTGTTGGAACAACTGAAACCGCTGTTGGTGAAGTTGGTGTGTCCCTTGGCTTCCAAGCTAACTGGACTGGCCATTACAATTATAACGGTCAGCAAAACGTAAGGACCGATGGTGCTTTTGGCTATTGGAAGATGACTCCACAATTGACATTGGGCGGCGGTTTCGCAGGTTCGTTGTCTGGCATTGGCTATGGTTATGATGGCAAGTGCTCTTGCAACTTCACAGACAATGCATCTGCAGGTTACAACCTCGGCGATGCAGCTCAAATGCGTTTGAGCTATGCTGACGGTCCTCTTGCAGCAGCAATTGCTTTGGAAGACTATACAAATAACACTACGGTTGCCGGCTTCAACAATGAATTTGGCGTTGCTGGCGAAGTGAAGTATTCTGGTGACACGATCTCTGGCGAAGTTTCTGCCGGATACCGTTCTGATGCCGGTGCTGCAGAGGATAAGTATATTGTTGGTGCTGGCGTGGGCTTTGCTCTCGGCAGCATGGCCAATATCTCGATGTCGGCTGGTATGGGTTCTAACCATGGTCTGAATGATGATTTCTGGAAAGCAAACGTGTTGGCTAGCTTGAGCTTGAGCGAATCTGCGAGTGCTGAATTGGGCTTCAATCATTTTGAGCAAGATGTATCTGCGACAGATACAGTGACTGAAAATGCGGTTTTGGCCGGCGTTTATTGGACACCAGCTTCGCAATTGACAATTGGTCTTGAAGGCGAGTGGATCAATAGCGATTACTCATTGGCAGCAACCAATGACACAACACGTACAACAGCTGCACTTGTAACTATTTTCAAGTTCTAAGTTATACGGTATGAATACGGAACGGCCCGCTTTTGCGGGCCGTTTTTTATTTTCAAACTTCGTTTGATACTTTTAGAACACAATATCTCATCCGCGAGGAATTGAATATGAGCTTTGCTTTCAAAATGGCGCTTGACCCTCGCTTTGCTAAATTGTTCAAGCAGGCTACAGCCGATGTTGATGGTTCCTCTTTAAAAGTGGCATTGACCTCTACACAGGTTTTTGTGGCTGCTTATCCTCAAGATGCTGAGGCAAACTACCTGTCTGCGCGCGCGCTGCTCAGAGCTGACCGATTTTCAGAAGCAATTAAATTCGCCGAAAAAGCCGTGGCCCTTTCACCTGAAAACGCCAACTATGATTTTTTTCTCGGTCGCCTTTATCTCGATTTTGAACTCTATGAATTTGCAGCTCCGCTCCTACGAAATGCCATTGTGAAGAGGCCCGATGATTTTAGAAGCCAATGTGCGATGGCGGATTTTTTAATGGCAATAGGAAAAGGTCATGAGGCGAGGAAACATTTTGAAACCGCGCTAAGTCAAATGCCTGAAGGAGATATGAAATCTGCAGTTCAATTTAACTATGCCAAATGTTTAGAGTTTACGTCGGCGATTGACGACGCTGAAAATATATATTTACATTTAGGTGCCGATAAAAATTTTTCTAAAATGTCTTTCGATCGGCGTGCAAACCTAAGGAAACATTTACCTACAAGTGAACTCGCCGCAGAAATAAACTTAAAACTCTTGAATGCAACTGCGGATCCATCACTAAAATCTGAGCTCCTCCTGACATTGGGGAACTTGTACAACAACTCCAAAGACTATGACCGCGCCTTCGAGTTATGGTCAGAATCACGCAGTTTGCGAAAAACGGGCAGGTTTCTTGATCTTGGGCAAAACATAGTTGAGCTTAATAAAGCATTCTATACAACTGAGCTATTGGCAGCCACGGAAAAGCATGGGCATGATTCGGATCGACCGCTGTTTGTTGTTGGTATGCCTAGGTCTGGCACCACACTTACGGCGCAAATTTTGGATGCACATAGCCAGTGTTATGGTGTCGGCGAACTTGGGCGTGTTGGTAAGTTAGCGAATGCCTTTAATCAACAATATAACGAGCCAAACCACGTGGCCAAGATCATCTCAAATGCTGAGACTGGCGAACTCCGCGGTCGCGCCGAGGAAACGCTGAAACTCTATACTATCTTGGCAGGTGATGGAGCGAAATATGTCGTTGATAAAACGCCGATACAATATCTGAACTTGGGTTACGTTCATATGTGTTTTCCCAAAGCCAAATTTATACACTGTCAAAGACACCCGGCGGATTCATTTGTTTCAACGTTTCAAAATGCGATGAACGAACAACATCGATATGGTTACAATCAAGAAGAATATGCCCAGACCTATTTAGCAAAAGACGCCATGATGAAGTATTGGCAGAGCAATTTTGGTGAATGCATATTCGATTTGCATTATGAAAAACTAGTTTCGCGTCCGGAGGAAACGGTTCGCGAGCTCTTGCAATTTCTTGAATTGCCTTGGGAAGAAAATTGTATGCGATTTTTTGAGACCGCAACGACTGTCAAAACTTTCAGCAACAACCAAGTTCGCCAACCGATTTATACCTCATCAGTCTATCGCTGGAAGAATTATGAAAAACATTTGGGGCCGTTGTTTGCAGCGTTAAAAGCGGCCAACTTTGAATACCCCGAAATTTGATTAGCCTTGTTCCTGCCGCGTTTTAAATCTAATGTTTGGTTTCAGTGACTGGGTGCAATCGATTGAAAAACCTCTCCGTTTTAGCGACAACAGTTTTGGCGTTTAGCCTTTCGGCTTGCGTGACACCGGATAATGTTGATTTGGAAAGCCGCGCAATTTCGGTCAACCAAACTGCAGAACCTGCCGGGGCCGAAGGACAAGTGGCTGCGCAATCTGTGGCGCATTTACTACCAACAACTGGCCCCACTTATGTGACCCTCACAGTCTCTCAGACATCCGACAATTCAGGCAACACCAGCAAACAAGATAGCCCGCGCGCCATCACGTCTGGCAGTGGTTTTCTTGTGTCATCTGATGGTTATGTGATGACGGCGGCTCATGTGGCGGTGGCTAAGGGCAACACCATTTCAGCCCGGGCTGCCAATGGCCGGGTATATTCGGGCACTGTGGTTGGCATTCTTCTCAACAATGATATGGCCGTTGTAAAATTGCGCGGGTTTTCCGGCCGGGCGGTGGCCCCTGCTGCCCCTGGTTGTCTGGCCAAAGGCGACTTGGTTTATACATTAGGCAAGCCTCATGGCGCTGGCGACACGGCGCGCGTGGGCAATCTCGAATCAAAACATTTTGGCCGTTCAGTCGCTTATGGCAAGTTTGGGTATCCTGATGCTTTGGTGCTGCATATGGGCACGCAAAAAGGCGAATCAGGTGGACCCGTATTTAATGGTTCTGGTCAATTGATCGGTATGGTGGTCAGCACGCTGTCTGATACCAATGGTCAATCGATCAATTTGGCCCATGCAATTCCGGCAACATCGCTGGCCAATTTCCTCTGTACACAGACGAGTTGTGGCGGCGCATGGACGGCGCTTGCCGCTAAGTCGACCGATGCTTGCGGGTAATTTACGGCAACAACACGCTCGCGCCCGTGGTCTTGCGGGCTTCTAAATCGCGGTGCGCCAAGTTCGCATCTTTTAAGGCATAGCGCTGGTTGACTGGAATTTTAACTTTTCCGGATTGCACAATTTCTAGCAAGTCTTCGACTGTGGCTTTGAACTCCGCGTCGTCAGCAATGTAAGCATAAAGTGTTGGCCGCGTGACATAAAGCGAACCTTTGGCGGCGAGCATTCCTAAATTAAATGCTGATACTGGCCCCGACGCATTACCGAAACTCACTAAAAGCCCGCGCGGTGCCAGACTGTCTATCGAACTTGCGAAAGTGGCCTGCCCCACGCCATCATAAACCACGGGCACACCTTTGCCCTTGGTCAGACTGCGCACTTGCTCGGCCACATTTTCCGTTGATGAATTGATCACATGGGCACAGCCATGGGCCTTGGCAATTTCAATTTTCTCGTCGGAGCCAACAGTGCCGATCACTTTGACGCCCAGCGCCTTGGCCCATTGCGAGAGAATCAAACCAATGCCACCAGCTGCGGCATGAAGCAAAATCGTCTCGCCGCGTTTTACTTTATAAGTGGCGCGAATTAAGTAGCGCACCGTCATGCCCTTCAGCATCATCGCTGCAGCGGTTTCGTCTGATATTGATTTTGGCAATTTAATCAGACGGTTACAGGAGATATTTCGAGCTTCACTATAAGCGCCGATGGCCCCGCTGCCATAGGCAACGCGGTCACCAATCTTAAAACCTTTGACGCCTACCCCAAGGGCTGTGACGACACCTGCAGCCTCGCTGCCCAAGCCACTGGGAAGCGGCACCGAATAAAGTCCGCTGCGGTGATACGTGTCGAGGTAATTCAGCCCAATGGCCGTGTGGCGGATTTGTACTTCGCCGGAAGCGGGTGGCGGCAATTCAACGTCACGCCATTGTAAAACCTCGGGGCCGCCCGTTTGGTCAAACTGAATGGCTTTCATGCTGCGGCCTCCTCTGCCAACAAACTCTTCATGGCAGCTACCAATTTATCCCAATTCAAATCTTCCAGCGCAATGATCGTTACATCCAAAACTGCGGCTTTGCCCATCAAAGCCAAATAGCGCGGACTGTCTTTCATTTCGTCGAACAAATCGGTGGTGACGAGTACTGCTACTTTTTCACCATCGCGCCCAAAATGATCGACGAGATTATCGGCCTCATGCACAGCGTCCATCAAGCGGTGGCGGTGTTTGCGATCATGCATATTAAGCTCAGAGCGAAATGCTTTGCACGAGACAAAACAAAGTCTTTCACCTTTGCGCGCAATCAAATCAATTTCATTTTCGCCCGTAAAGTCTTTTACTTTCCAGCCTAACACTTGGCCAAAGCTGGCCTCGTCGGCACCAGCTTCCATGGCCGCAAGCCACGCCAATTCTTCCAGCCAACCGCCCGACAAAAAGCGTCTGCTGGCCACATCGCAGATCCATTGTCCATGTTCACTTTTATGAATCATATTATGGGCGTGGAGTTCGGCAATCATGTCCAGATTATTTTCTGGTTCCGGTTCAACGTCGGCATTGTCGCGCCCAATATAGGAATCAGTGGCCCTAAAGTAATGATCGCGCACCGCTTCAAAATCGGAATAACGCGCAGCAATCAAACGCAAAAAGGTGCTGCGGCTTGCGGCTTTTTTCTGGTCGCCATGAATGGTTTTTAGCCACGCATTGCGGCGTTGCAAAAGTGATTGGATGGTATGACTGTTCATAGTGACATTCTTGCCCTAAACAATTTGCACTGCCAAGGGGTGATGAGATGGTTGTTAAAATTGCACCAAATATAGCGCGGGTTGAGTTTCCGCCGATTGCCGAAGCGATGAGCTGGGTGACCCCCAACACGCGCAATGTTGAATTGCTCAATATGTGCCAAGCTGTGCCCAGCTATCAGCCTGCGCCCACATTGCAGGCCGAAATAGCGCGGTTGGCGCTGGAACCGAGCACAGGCGGCTATACAGATATTTATGGCATTGCGCCGCTGCGCCAGGCTTTTGCGGCGCATATGAGCGGGGACTATGCCGCCTCGATTGATGCAAGTTCGGTGGCCATCACCACAGGCTGCAATCAGGCTTTTGCGGCCGCAATTATGGCGGTGGCCAAGGCTGGCGATAATGTGATCATCCCAGCCCCATATTATTTCAATCACCAAATGTGGCTCACTATGTTGGGCATTGAAATTCGACCCATTCCAGCTTTTTCAGAATCGATGGCTCATCCTGATCCTTTGGCAGCGGCACCCTTAATTGATGCCAATACGCGGGCGATCATTCTTTGCACACCGAACAACCCGACAGGTGCGATTTATCCTTCCGGCGTATTGAGTGCATTTTTTGATTTGGCACAGTCCGCGCAGATCTCATTGGTGTTGGATGAAACCTACAAGGATTTTAGAGCGGACCCTGCCCCGCCGCACGCCCTGTTTGACAAGCCGCAGTGGCAAGACACACTGATCCAGCTTTATAGTTTTTCCAAAATCTATGCGCTTGCTGGCTATCGCCTTGGGGCAATGATTGCTGGTCCTGAGATCATGCACGAGGCCGCTAAAATTTTGGATTGCATGACCATTTGCCCGCCGCACATTACGCAACGTGCTGTGGTGTTTGGATTGACTGAACTAGACGAATGGAAAACTGAAAAGAAGGCCGTGATGCGCGAGCGACTTACGGCCCTGCGGGCTGCTTTCGATACTGAAGGTTTGGCCTTCAAACTGGTCAGCAGTGGGGCGTATTTCGCTTATGTGCGGCACCCTTTCACAGGCGAACTCTCAAAGACTGTGGCCAAACGATTGGCGGCGGATCACGACGTGTTGTGCCTGCCCGGAGCCATGTTTGGACCCGAGCAGGAAAATTATTTACGCTTTGCTTTTGCCAATGTGGATGCGAACCGCATGGCCACATTGGCGGAAAGACTTATTGCGTCTCAACTTTGAGTCGGCGCATTGCGATCGGCCATGAAGCGTTCAAAATCTTCACGGTCTTTGGCATGGCGCAACTTGCCCAGGAACTCGTCAAAGGCTTTGCGTTCATCGTCCAGCTTGCGGCGTTGCACTTCGAGCTTTTCGATTTCGGCTTTGCGGTAATCATCAAAGGCTGCGTTGCCGCTGAAACCTTGACGGCTAAAGCCTTGGCCGCGCCAATCTGAGCGCTGCCAACCACCCGCAAAGTTAGACACATTTTCAGAGTGTTTCTGCCAATTTGCCCAAGGTGCTTGCATGGATGATGCTCCGTTCCAAAGTTCGCCTTTTTTCATTTTCACAAACAGGGCCACCAAGCCCAATGGCCAAAACAAAGCAAAGCCGCCGACGACGGCACCCACTTCATAAATCGACCAAGGTTTCTTGTTCATGCGACCGCCACCACAGCGGTGGCCATGGTCTTCGCGGCCAAACTCATGTGTGGTCGCACTTGCTGTATCAGTCATTGTATCTGCCTCCAGTTGTTAGTGGACAACAGGTGGTGAAGATGTCGCACATTTCAAGAAGATTAAATTTGCAATGCTCCTCTTGAAAACCAATGCTTCCCCCCCACCCGCGAAACCGCTAAAAGAGCATCAACTTATTTTCAAGGAAGCTCAAATGCCCGTTTATAAATCTCGTACCACCACTCATGGCCGCAACATGGCAGGCGCACGCGGCCTGTGGCGGGCCACTGGCATGAAAGATGGCGATTTTGGCAAACCGATCATTGCGGTGGTCAACAGCTTCACGCAGTTTGTGCCGGGCCATGTGCATTTGAAAGATTTGGGGCAACTGGTGGCCCGCGAAATTGAAGCGGCAGGCGGTGTGGCCAAAGAGTTTAACACTATCGCGGTGGATGATGGCATTGCCATGGGCCATGACGGCATGTTGTATTCTCTTCCATCGCGCGAAATCATCGCCGACTCGGTTGAGTATATGGTCAACGCCCATTGCGCTGATGCCATGGTGTGTATTTCCAATTGCGATAAAATTACGCCCGGCATGTTGATGGCCTCGATGCGTTTGAACATTCCTTCAGTGTTTGTATCGGGCGGCCCAATGGAGGCTGGCAAATATCTGGCGCCTTCGGGCAAGACTAAAGCGCTGGATTTGGTGGATGCGATGGTTGCCGCCGCTGACGATAAATACTCTGACGAAGAAGTGGACGTAATCGAACGCAGTGCCTGCCCCACATGCGGCTCTTGCTCTGGCATGTTCACGGCAAACTCGATGAATTGCCTCACCGAAGCGCTCGGTCTCTCATTGCCAGGCAACGGCTCCACATTGGCCACGCATTCGGATCGCAAGCGCCTGTTCCTCGAAGCAGGACATCTCATCGTTGATATTGCCAAGCGTTATTATGAACAAAATGATGAAAGCGTTTTGCCGCGCAATGTGGCTTCGTTCAAAGCGTTTGAAAATGCCATGACGCTTGATATCGCCATGGGTGGTTCCACCAACACCGTGTTGCATATTCTTGCTGCGGCCCATGAAGGCAACATTGATTTCACGATGGATGATATTGATCGCTTGAGCCGCCGCGTTCCTTGCGTGTGCAAAGTGGCTCCGGCCAAATCTGATGTGCACATGGAAGATGTGCACCGCGCTGGTGGCATTATGTCGATCCTTGGTGAGTTGGAAAAAGCTGGCCTCATTCATGGTGAATTGCCAACAGTTCATGCGCCTTCATTAAAGGCTGCGATTGACCATTGGGATGTGACGCGCACGAAATCTAAAACCGTGCATGATTTTTTCTTGGCTGCACCCGGTGGCGTTCCTTCACAAACTGCCTTCAGCCAATCGCGCCGCTGGGACGATTTGGATTTGGACCGTGAACACGGAGCCATCCGTTCCGTCGAACATGCCTTCTCGAAAGATGGAGGCTTGGCTGTGCTCAAAGGCAACATCGCTTTGGATGGTTGCATTGTTAAAACGGCAGGTGTGGACGAAAGCATTCTGAAATTCACCGGCCCCGCTGTGGTGTTTGAAAGCCAAGACACCGCGGTGGCTGGCATTCTCAATGGCGACGTGAAAGCCGGAGACGTGGTGGTGATCCGCTATGAAGGCCCACGCGGCGGCCCGGGGATGCAGGAGATGCTTTATCCCACCAGCTACATCAAATCCAAAGGCCTCGGCAAAGCTTGTGCGCTGATCACCGATGGCCGCTTCTCTGGTGGCACGTCCGGCCTAAGCATCGGACATGTGTCCCCTGAAGCTGAAGAAGGCGGTCTGATTGCGTTGGTGAACACGGGCGACACCATCGAGATCGACATTCCAAACCGCACCATCAATTTGGCGGTAAGCGAAGTCGAAATCGAAGCTCGCCGTGCTGCTCAACTTGCACGCGGTAAAGCCGCGTGGACACCTGTCAAATCGCGTCCCCGCAAAGTGACTACAGCGCTTCGCGCCTACGCAGCGTTTGCCACGTCAGCCGCTAAAGGTGCTGTGAGAAACGTTCCATAACAGACTAGACAAGGCAGATGTTCCTGCCTATACGCAAGCTCACTGGCCCTGCCCTTCGCAGGGCCATCGTTCTGAAAAGAACGGGCGGTTAGCTCAGTTGGTAGAGCAGGTGACTCTTAATCACCGGGTCGCAGGTTCGAATCCTGCACCGCCCACCATTTTTTAAACAGGCCAGCGTTTCAGGCCGAGGTGTTCCTCAAAACCCACATAGTCGCGGTCAGCGTGAAGCAGTGGAATTTG
>JANOXS010000101.1:0-19360 GCA_031418535.1 Hyphomicrobiales bacterium
GACTTGCAGCAGGCGCCCCACTTTGGTGGAGATCACGTAGTCTTTGCGATTTAAACCACGCAAAAAGCTATTCAGACGAGTTTCTGAAAGGCCCAAGCCATATTGAGGTGAAGTATCAAAATAACGCACCCCAGCATCCCAGGCCGCTTGCAAAGTTTTCTGCGCTTCAGCCTCGCTGATCGCGTGGTATAAATTTCCCAAAGGTGCCGCGCCAAACCCCAGGTCGGTAAAGTTGATCGCAGCACCCGAAGGCGCTTTGAACAAACGTTTTTTCATTCTTGCTTTCTCCCATTTGTGACGCATGTTAATTGTTCAAAAAAAGTCTTCATGTTATTTCAGCAACCAAATCCTTGGCTTCCACGCTATCCCCGATTTTGACATGAATGGCGGTGAGTTTACCGGCGCGCTCGGCCACCACAGAGGTTTGCATTTTCATGGCTTCGAGCTGCAAAATGATATCACCCTTGGTCAATTGCGTCCCCACGGCGGCTTTGACGCCGATGACAAGACCCGGCATAGGTGCGCCAACATGAACTAGATTCCCGTCTTGCGCTTTTGGCCGCGCCGCAACCTTGGCCTTAACGCTGCGATTGGGCACACGAATTTCACGGGGTTGGCCGTTGAGTTCGAAGAACACTTTAACATCGCCAGTGTCGGATGTAGCGCCTACGGTTTGCAACACGATTTCAAGGCGCTTGCCGGGATCAATTTCAGCGGTGATCTGCTCGCCAGGTTCCATGCCAAAGAAGAAGGTTTGGGTTGGCAGCGTGCGCACCGGACCGTAGAGGCGGTGGCGGGCACGATAATCCATGAAGACTTTTGGATACATAAGGTATCCATTCAAGTCCTCATCATCAATCATCTCGTCTTCATTGCCCTCTAATCCAATTTTGAGATCGGCTTTAAGTTTCGAGCGCGTGGCTTCCAAATCCACAGCTGGGAGATTAGCTGCAGGGCGATGGGTGATTGCAGGCTCACCCTTCAGAACTTTTGCTGCAATAGCAGGCGGCCAGCCGCCATCCGGTTGGCCGAGATTGCCTTTCAACATATCGACAACTGAATCAGGGAAGGCCACGTCAATTGATGGGTCTTCCACTTGCGCGCGTGACAGGTTTTGCGACACCATCATCAATGCCATATCACCCACCACTTTTGATGAAGGCGTAACTTTTACAATATCACCAAAAATCATGTTGGCATCGGCATAGGCTTGGGCCACTTGCCCCCAGCGATCTTCAAGGCCGACACTGCGCGCTTGAGCTTTGAGATTGGTGAACTGACCGCCTGGCATTTCGTGGAGATAAACATCTGAGGCCGGTGCGGGCAGGCCACTTTCAAACGCAGCATATTGTTGGCGGACATGTTCCCAATACTCTGAGATGTCACGGACGGATTTGA
This sequence comes from Hyphomicrobiales bacterium, assembly GCA_031418535.1. GTDB lineage: Bacteria > Pseudomonadota > Alphaproteobacteria > Rhizobiales > Aestuariivirgaceae > Aestuariivirga. The sequence goes on from JANOXS010000101.1 coordinate 1,399, forward strand.
TATCAAGCCCTGTATCACGTTGCGTGTGGCGCAGCGCTTCAACAATGGAGCCGAGACAGGGCTGCGATGTGCCACCCGAGAAAGCATCCATGGCCGCATCCACAGCATCAACGCCTGCATCGCAGGCGGCCAAGATGGTGGCTCCGCCGATACCAGACGTATCATGGGTGTGGAAATGGATGGGAAGTCCCACGTCTTCTTTCAAGGCTTTGATCAGAACATTGGCGGCCGCTGGCTTAAGAAGGCCAGCCATATCTTTCAGGCCAAGGATATGAGCGCCAGCAGCTTTGAGCTCTCGACCTTTTCGCACATAATAGTTGAGATCATATTTGCCTCGCGCTGGATCCAGAATATCGCCTGTGTAGCACACAGTGCCTTCGCAAATTTTACCAGCCTCCACGACAGCATCCATAGCGACTCGCATATTCTCAACCCAATTGAGCGAGTCAAAAACGCGAAACACATCAACACCCGTTTTGGCGGCTTGCTGAACAAAAGAGCGCACCACATTGTCTGGATATGTTGTGTAGCCCACGCCATTGGCCCCGCGCAGCAGCATTTGCAACAGGTGATTGGGCATAGCCGCGCGGAGGTCACGCAAACGTTGCCAAGGGCATTCCTGCAAAAATCTGTAGGCCACATCAAAAGTCGCTCCACCCCAACATTCAACCGAGAAGAGCTGACGGAGGTTCGCGTTATAGGCAGGTGCAACCCGCAGCATGTCAATCGAGCGCATCCGTGTGGCCAGCAGGCTTTGATGACCATCACGCATGGTGGTGTCGGTCATCAGAACGCGGGTTTGCTGTGCCATCCAATCGGCAATAGATTGCGGTCCATCGCGCATCAGTTTCTGGCGCAAACCATCCTGCGGAACTGAATGTGGCTCAGGCGCTCGTAAAGCCGTGGCGCGTTGGGCTGGTTTTTTGCGGCCCAGCGTTTCCGGATGGCCATTCACGGTTATGTCGGCAATGTAAGTCAGAATTTTGGTCGCGCGATCACGGCGGTTCTTGAACACAAACAAGTCAGGTGTCGTGTCGATGAACTTGGTCGTACAAGTGTCATTGAGGAATGTAGGATGCTTCAGCAGATTTTCAACAAAGGCAATGTTAGTGGAAACCCCACGAATGCGAAACTCACGCAAAGCGCGGTCCAGCCGGGCAATCGCCTTCTGCGGTGTTTGCGCTGAAGCAATCACCTTCACCAGCAGCGAGTCATAATGGCGCGTCACAACACCACCCGCATAGGCCGTGCCGCCATCCAAACGAATGCCAGCTCCCGTGGCCGCGCGATAAGCAGTTAACCTGCCATAGTCAGGAATGAAATTATTCTGCGGGTCTTCGGTGGTTATGCGGCACTGAATAGCGTGCCCGCGTAGCTTTACATCAGCCTGTGATGCAGCTCCTGTGGCTTCGTCCAGCGTTGCCCCCTCGGCGATCTGGATTTGCGCCTGCACAATATCAATGCCTGTCACTTCTTCAGTCACTGTATGCTCAACCTGCACACGAGGATTGACTTCGATGAAGTAAAATTTTCCTGAATCAATATCCATTAGGAATTCAACCGTGCCTGCACATTCATAATTGACATGAGCGCAAATCTTTCGGCCAAGCTCGCAAATCTCTTGGCGTTGCGCTTCTGTCAGATAAGGTGCAGGTGCGCGCTCCACCACTTTTTGATTGCGGCGCTGCACCGTGCAGTCACGCTCAAACAGATGATAGATGTGGCCCTGTTTATCGCCGAGGATTTGCACCTCCACATGGCGAGCCCGCAGAATCATCTTTTCCAGATAGCCTTCGCCATTGCCAAATGCGGCCACCGCTTCGCGCCGTCCTTCGAGAACCTTCTCAGTCAACTCATCGGCATTATTAATCGCACGCATGCCGCGCCCGCCCCCACCCCATGAGGCTTTGAGCATCAACGGATAGCCGACTTCTGCGGCCTGCTTTTTGATCAAATCAAAATCATCGCCAAGAACTTCCGTGGCCGGAATAACCGGAACCCCAGCCGCCACCGCCACGCGCCGCGCACTCGCCTTATCACCCAATGCCCGCATGGAGTCAGACTTGGGACCGATGAACACAATGCCAGCAGCATTACAGGCCTCAACAAATTCGGGATTCTCAGAGAGAAGCCCATAGCCGGGATGGATGGCATCAGCGCCCGCAAGCTTTGCCACACGAATGATCTCTGGAATGCTCAAATATGCCCCAACCGGTGTCATGCCAGCGCCAATCTGATAGGCCTCATCCGCCTTAAATCGGTGTAGAGAAAGCTTGTCTTCCTCGGCATAAACCGCAATCGTGCGCTTGCCCAACTCGGTTGCAGCACGCATCACCCGAATGGCGATTTCACCGCGGTTGGCAACGAGTATTTTCCTGAAGTTAGTCATTTTTTCCATCAGTAATTATTTATCCCGGACAACCTTCTGCCTTTGTACACCAAGGCCATCAATACCGACCAACATTTTGTCACCGGGCTTCAAATATACGGGAGGCTTCATACCCATGCCCACACCGGGTGGGGTTCCTGTGGTAATGATATCCCCCGGCATCAATGTGAAAAACTGACTGAGATAAGCCACGATGTAAGCCACTCCAAAAACCATGGTCTTGGTCGAACCGTCCTGAACCCGTTTGCCGTTCAGCTCCAGCCACAGGTGCAAGTCCTGTGGGTCTTTAACTTCATCTTTAGTAACCAGCCAAGGCCCCACTGGCCCAAACGTGTCGTAGGATTTGCCCTTTGTCCATTGGCCATGGCGTTCAATCTGAAATTCACGCTCCGAAAGATCATTGATGGTGCAATAACCCGCTACGTATTTCAACGCATCGGCTTCCTTGATGTTCTTGGCCTTGCGCCCGATAATCACGCCAAGCTCCACCTCCCAATCTGATTTGTCGGATTTGGGCGGCAATGTCACCGTGTCATTGGGGCCAGAGAGACAGCTTGCCTGCTTGGTAAACACGATAGGCTCTGGCGGAACTTTCAATCCAGACTCGGCGGCATGGTCAGAATAATTCAAGCCGATTGCGATGAACTTCTGTGGGTTGGCGATGCAGGCCCCAATGCGCGGGCTTCCTTTCACAAGAGGCAGCTTTACGACGTCTAGTTTCTTAAGCTTCGCTAGGCCCGAAGGTGAAATCGCATCGCCGTCTAAATCCGCGATCACCTTGTGCAAACTTCTAATCTTACCATTTTTATCCAGAATGCCAGGCTTCTCTTTGCCCTTGGGGCCATAGCGCAAAAGTTTCATCGACTTGTCCTTTTCTTTATTTTGGGCGTTAGATGGCTTTGCACAGGCATCACGATATTGTGGCGACCGACATTGGATATCTCGCGCTCGCCACATAGTGCCATCGTCGTAGTAAGCTCTTTGTAAATAATCTGCAGCGCACGCGGCATAATTGCATGCTGCTCGACGATCTTAGTTTTCAGTGAACGATTGTCGATGTTGATGCCAGAAACGATACCCGATTGACCGCAGATGACGGTCACCGTCCTGCCTCTGAGGCTTTGCTCCATAAAGGCTATCTCTCTCCCTCCGACTTGGCTGCATCGAAGCGATAATCGGTGAGCGATTTTGCCTTCATCTCGATCGAAAATCCAGGGCGTGCGGGTGGCATATAAGCCGCCTTCCTGATTACGCAGGGATCAACAAAATGTTCGTGCAAATGATCGACATATTCGATCACCCTGCCCTCATGCGTGCCCGCGACGCAGATGTAATCGATCATTGAAATGTGTTGCACATATTCGCACAAGCCCACGCCGCCCGCGTGCGGACAGACAGGAAGATTGTATTTAGCTGCCATCAATAAGACTGCCATGACCTCATTGAGGCCGCCTAAGCGACAGGCGTCAATTTGCATCACGTCGATGGCACCGCCCATGATGAACTGTTTGAACATCACCCGGTTCTGGCACATTTCGCCAGTTGCCACCTTGACCGGTGCAATCGCTTGGCGAATGGCCTTGTGGCCCGCAATATCATCTGGGCTTGTCGGTTCCTCGATGAACCACGGCTGGGCGAAAGCCAATTGCTTTACCCAATCAATCGCCTCTTTAGTTTCCCAGACTTGATTTGCGTCGATCATCAAATGTCGTTCGGGCCCAATCACACCACGGGCCACACTCAGGCGGCGAACGTCATCTTCAAGATTTTGTCCAACTTTGAGCTTGATGTAATTGAACCCCGCATCCACAGCTTCTTTGCACAAGCGACGCAGTTTTTCATCGCTATAACCAAGCCAACCTGCCGACGTGGTATAACAAGGATAGCCCTCACGCTCGAGATCTTGGATGCGCTCCTTTTTACTTGCCGCAAGGCCTTTAATCAAAACTAAGGCTTCATCCTTGGTGATACAATCGGTGATGTATCTGAAGTCTATGCAACGCACGAATTCTTCAGGAGTCATTTCCGAAACCAACCGCCAGACGGGCTTGCCGACGGATTTGGCGAAAAGATCCCAAACAGCGTTGACAACAGCTCCTGTAGCCAAGTGGATCACGCCTTTCTCGGGACCAACCCAGCGCAGCTGGCTGTCTGAGGTGACATGCCGCCAGAAGCGCCCCATGTCTTCGGTGATCCACGCAAGCTCCAGTCCAATGATAAGGCGGCCAAGCGCTTCGATGGCTGCGCAACACAATTCATTTCCTCGCCCGATAGTAAAAGTCAATCCGTGTCCTTCGAGAGCAGGGTCGCTTGTTTTCAAGATTACATAGGCTGCGGAATAATCAGGGTCAGGATTCATGGCATCCGAGCCATCAAGTTGACGTGACGTTGGAAAACGAATGTCCAAAACTTTGACTTCAGTAATGCGCGTCACGGTGTAATCCTTCGCTGTCGGAGTTTTTTATGAATTTCATTTAACATGTGCGCGTCCAGGTGGCCGATGCGATGACGAAGTCGCTCATATCGTCACCCCACCATCCACCGAAATCGCTTGCCCAGTCACAAATCTGGATTCATCACTCAGAAGAAAAACTATCTGAGGGGTAATGTCGTCAACTGTAGCGAGGCGGCCCATCGGTTGTCTGGCAATGAAAGCGGCTTCTGCTGCGACGGGATCGGCGGCTGCGGCAATGCGCGTCCGCAATGATGGCGTGTCAACCGTGCCAGGGCAGACAGCGTTGCAGCGAATGCCAGAGGCGACGTAGTCGGCAGCAATTGCTTTAGTCATGCCTATGACCGCAGCTTTGGTGGCACCATAGACGAAGCGGCGCGGGAAGCCTTTGATCGACGACGCCATCGACGCCATGTTGACAATGCTCGATGACTTGCCTGCTCTGGCTTTTTCAATCATGCCGGGCAGGAAAGCACGGGTCATTAGATACATTGATCTGACGTTTAAAGAAAAAGAGTGATCAAAGGCGGCGAGATCGCAATCCAGAATGGTTCCGTCATGAACAAAGCCAACACAGTTGAACAAACCATCTTGTGGCGGAAGCCGCTTTGAAAGAGCCGCAATGTCTTCAGCACTCTGAACATCAAGCACTAACGTCTTTGAAATTTTTGCTTCGGCAGCGAGGCTTTCCAATTGTGCACTTTTGATATCTACGGCGGCGACCAAAGCGCCCTCTGCCGCGCAGGCCATGGCTGCTGCACGGCCAATGCCCTGGCCTGCACCAGTGATCACGATATTTTTGCCTTCCAATCGACCAGACATCTATTCCTCCAATGTCTCGGATAGTGCGCTCGGAAATTCAGCTCGCACGTGTCCGTTCATGATTTAACCACATATGAATACTATATTCATATATAAACTATTTGACAAGGAAGTTTTTAAACGTTGAAGCAGAGCCGCGTCACTTGCAAAATCCAACTCGAAGAATTTACAAGATTGGCTCGCGCACAGCGGCAAGGGAGAGATCGCTGAAATGGAAAATCGCTACCGTGCGCCCGCACTTGACAAGGGGCTAGACATTCTTGAGCTGCTAGCAACGGAACCCAGCGGGCTCACACGGGCAGAAATTGTCAAGGCCATGGGCCGCAGCCAAAGTGAAATCTACCGCATGCTGGAGCGCCTGGTTGCGCGTGATTATGTGTCACGGATGGACGGCGACCGCCATTTCCTAAGCATGAAGATGTTTGTGCTGGCAACACATTATCCCCCCGTTAACCGACTGATCTCCACCGCCATGCCATTTATGGCGGCCTTCGCGAAAGCTGCGTTCCAGTCCTGTCACCTTGGTATCTATGATCGAGGCGCAATCACCGTAATTGCGCAGCAAGACAGCCCCGGCGAGTGGGGTCTTAATCTACGTCTCGGCGCACATATTGAGCTTTTTACAACGGGCTCAGGCATGACATATCTAGCCTTTCAGTCCGACGAATTCGTCAAAACCACTGCAGATGAAGCTGGCGTAACACTCGACGATGAAATGTTTCGCGAGCTGCGAGCTGCAAAACGACAAGGCTATTGGATGGCACCGAGCCGCCAAGCGCGAGGCATGGTCGATATTTCCGCGCCCATAATAGGGCCGAATGAACAATCTATTGCTGTCATCTCCTGCCCCTTTATTGAAAGGCTAGCAGGTCCCACAACGATCAACATAGATGTGGCGCTGACAAAGCTTCGCGAATTGGCAAATCAGCTCCACCTCCGGTAAATGTCGAATTTTCCGCCAACCTCATAATTCGTTGAGCAAAGGCCTGAGCGTCCAACTCATGAAAACCATGGCAACAATAGTATTTTTGATTTGCATATAAATTCAACTGCATATATGAATGCAAATTAGACTTCATAGATAAAACATAACAATAAGAAGTCAGAGGGAGGAATGAACGTGCCAGCACAAGGTTCCCTTGAGCTATCGTCTCGACTTGCCGAAGACCAAGCGTCGCGACGCGCTCTGGTGCAGCTTCGCCATGTTGGAAAACGTTTTGGTGCGGTCCAAGTGCTTCGAGATTTGAACCTCGACATTTATCCTGGCGAAATTCACGCGCTGATGGGTGAGAATGGAGCGGGCAAGTCTACTCTTGTCAAAATCCTATCGGGAGTTATCTCGCATTTTGATGGCGAAGTCGTCATCGCAGGGCAGCCCCAGCACTTTAGCAATCCCCGTGAAGCTGAAGCCGCGGGGGTCATTATCATGCATCAGGAACTTTCGCTGGTTCGCGAGATGAGTGTAGCTGAAAACCTTACTCTAGGGCATGAACAATTGCGCTTTGGTCTGATCGTGGATCGCAAGGCAGCAGCAGCTAAAACCCGCGACTTGCTGGATCGCTTCGGCTTTCATCTTGCGCCCGACACTTTGGTCAAGACTTTACGGGTAGGAGAACAACAGATCGTCGAAATTGTCCGTGCACTTTCACTCGACACCAAATTGCTGATTATGGATGAACCTACGTCTGCTCTCTCGCAGGCCGAAACCGATGTGTTGATGGAGATCATTCGTGACTTGGCACTGGAAGGTGTTGCCATTCTTTATATCTCACATCGTATGGACGAAGTCTTTGAAATTGCAGATCGTATTACTGTGTTGCGTGATGGTGATCTCATTGGCTCCAAGATGGCAGCGGACGTTGATCGTTCTGACGTGATTGAAATGATGGTTGGCCGCAGAATTGAAGCAAATGACATTGTAAGGAAAAACGCCGCTTCAAAAGAAAACGTCCTCTCCGTCCGAAATTTGACGGTTGATAGCCAACAGAGCTTGGGGCAAGCAGCGCAGCGCCATCTTGTTCAAGACGTTTCATTTGATCTTCAGCAGAGAGAAATACTTGGTATTGCAGGGTTGTTGGGGGCGGGCCGAACTGAATTGCTCGAAACTATTTTTGGTGCACGCGGCGGCAAAGTTTCAGGAGAAATCACGATTAATGGTGTTCCTAGAATAATTGCAACACCTGAAGAAGCCGTGGAACATGGGCTAGCCTTAATCACAGAAGATCGCAAAAACACTGGCCTATTGTTGAATTTCGATATTAACGACAACGTCGCTTTGCCCTCGCTCGCGCGCTGGAGTTGGGCGGGCATGCCTTCGTTCAAGAAGATTACGACTGAAACACAATCCAAAATCCGTGAATTGGGCATTCGCTGCAGCGGGCCAGAACACATCGTAGGCACTCTCAGTGGAGGCAACCAGCAAAAGGTTGTTTTGTCAAAATGGCTCGCTACTAATCCGCGGATCCTGCTTCTCGATGAACCTACACGCGGCATCGATATTGGTGCGAAGGATGAGATCTATCAACTCATCGGCCAGCTTGCCGATCAAGGCTTGTCCATTGTTATCGCAAGTTCTGAAATTCCTGAACTCATGGCCGTATGCGATCGCTTGATTGTGCTGTGCGAGGGACGAAAGATTGGAGAGTTGACGAAGAAACAATTCTCAGCAGATTTGATCAAAGAAATGTCTATGCAGTTTGCCGAATAAAGTTGCGGCAAATTTTTGAATTAAACGGGACGTATTAAAAATGACCACACAAGATAGAAATATGTCGCAAATAATAGAGCCTAGCAAAACCACTTCAAACCTGCTCGGCATTCTCTTGCGAACCAAACTTTTTTGGGGTCTCGCCGCACTCTATTTGGTTGGCATTTTGTCATCGCCGCTGACATCAGCTGGCCGCAACATCTTCCTGTCTTACGGCAATACCACCGACGTACTCCGCCAAGTATCTGTTACCGGCATCGTCGCGATCGGCATGACGCTTGTGATTCTTATCGCAGGTATTGATCTTTCAGTTGGTTCGCTACTGGCGCTTGGCTCGGTCACTTGCGCCATGTTACTGACGAAAGAAGGCTGGACTGCGGCTACTTATTTTGGAATTCCAGCGACCGGTCTTGTGGTCCTCCTGTCTTCCCTGTTTGTAATGAACTTCATCGGCAAGGCCGCTGGTCTTATCGGTCAGCGCAGTGACAATACCTCCGCAAAATCTGCAGATATGGCATTTCGCAGTGTCTTCATGTTGGGGGCCGTAGTTGTCGCCCTGCTCGCTATGGTTTGGGCAGCATCACAGGTAGACACCAAATTTGGCGTATTAGCCGTGCTACTTGTGGTTCCGTGTATCGGTGCGGTGATGGGTGCGTTAAATGGCACGCTGATTGTTGCGGGGAAATTGCAACCATTCATCGTCACACTTGCAATGATGGTGGGAGTCCTCGGCTTAGCACGGGTCATCGCTGGCCAAGACACTGCTGTCTACCCCGTCTATACAGGGACGAACGCAACGATAAATTTTGAAAACTTAAGAATTCTGCTTTGGGGCGTAATTCCAGTTCCCGTGTTGTTTTTCCTCGGCGTACTTATTGTGTTTCAGTTTGTCACGCGGATGACGACATTTGGTGGCTATCTCAGAGCGATTGGGGGCAATGAAGAGGCCAGCCGTTTGGCTGGTATCAATGTTGGCCGTATTAAAATCATAACCTATGCAATTTCAGGATATCTGGCAGCACTCGCCAGCGTGCTTTACGTGGCACAATTTCGCCAGGGCAAACCTGACGCTGGCGTGGGATTAGAACTTGATGCCATTGCCGCTGTGGTCATTGGTGGAACCAGCTTGATGGGTGGCAAAGGCAGCGTCATCGGAACTCTTGTGGGCGTCCTTATCTTCGGTTTCCTAGGCAATATTCTTCAACTCAACAATATCGACAGCAATACCCAACTGATCCTCAAAGGCGTGATCATTATACTCGCGGTTTTGGTTCAAGAGGGACAATTGCAAAGTTTTTTCGCAGGGCTCAAGTTTAAAGGCAGCCTTGGGAAGAGAAGGCCCTGACCATGCAAATTCGCGTTTGCAAGGCCAGGACACAACAGTGGCGTAAAAACCGCCCAATCATATGGAGACGACCATGACAACAAGACGTGAATTTGCGAAACAGTTTATCGGCATCGCAGCCACCGCAGTAGCTATAACAACAATTTCTTCTTCTGTCTCCCAAGCCGAAGACAAGAAATATAAAATTGGTTTTTCACAGGTAACAACTGTCGAACCGTGGCGTGTGCAGTTCAACAAGGACTTACGCGCCGAAGCGGATAAACACCCAAATGTTGAACTTATTGTCGCTGACGCTGGCGACCGGACTGAAAAACAAGTCGCCGATGTCGAAAATTTTATTGCCCAACAAGTTGACGCTTTGCTGATTTCCCCAAAGGAGTCAGCTGGTTTAACAGGCGTTGTTGAAAAAGCCACGGCTGCGGGTATTCCTGTCTTTGTTCTTGACCGCAACGTTGACACAGACAAATTTGTGCAATGGGTCGGTGGAAACAATGTACTGATTGGCGAAGCCGCAGGCAAATACATCCTTGAAACACTTGGCGGTAAAGGTAAGGCCAAGGGTAATATTGTTGAGATCTATGGCGGCCTTGGCATCAAAGCTACGTTTGAAAGATCTGATCCAGTTCACGCAGCGCTTGCTGGCGAAGCTGGAGTAAAGTTTCTGCTCGACAAGCAATCTGCCGACTGGAAACAAGACAAAGCTTATGACATCATGGCAACGGCGTTACGGAATCATGAAGACATAACTCTCGTTTATGGACACAACGACCCGATGGCATACGGCGCCTATTTGGCGGCGAAAGATGCCGGACGCGAAAAAAGTATCATTTTTGTTGGCGTCGACGGGTTGCCAGATGAAGGTGTTAAGTGGGTGCACGACGGCGTTCTGGCGGCAACATTCCTCTATCCAACACCAGGTGCCGAAGGACTACGGCAAGCGCTGAAACATTTGGCCGGTGAGAAAGTTGAAAAAAGTGTTGTTCTTGGCACCGAACCAATCACCAAGGCGAATGCAGACGAAATCCTAAAACGTAACGGTCTTATGTAGTAAATTGATGCTCTGCCATGGTGAAACTCCCCGCCAAGGGCAGACCGCAATTTGCTATATTGTTAAACTATTATAAACAATAACAGACACCGGACCGCAGTTTGCGCCCGGTGTTTTTATGAGGCCACTCAAACGAGTAAATGAAAATCATTCGGAAAACATAATGACCGGACCTGACGACTTTCCAGTTCTTCCTCCAGCCAAGCGCAGTGCAAAACTTCAGAAATATTCTGCACCAGCACTCGAGAAGGGTCTGGAGATTCTCGAATTTCTATCACTCCAGACGCATGCGCGGTCAATGCTTGAAATTGCGATCGGTGTTGGACGCAACAAGAACGAGATATTCCGAATGATTATCGTTCTCGAGGAGAATGGATATATTGAACGGCAGGATGCAGATAGCTTCCTGCTCTCTGACAAACTTTATCACCTCGGTTTGCGCAAACCCTCGAACCGCAGGCTTACTGATGTCGCATTGCCCGCAATGGATGCCTTTTGCGAAGCCATGCCATTTTGTTGTTTTCTGGCTGTTTCTGTTGGCATTGAGGCTCTTACAATGGCCAAAGCAGAAAGCCCTGATGCTTTTACCTTTTCAGTCACAGTCGGTCAGCGTGTTGCAATTCATGAATCGGCAGAGGGCCTTTGCATGCTAGCTTACATGCCGCAGCCACGCCGTCTGCAAATTTTCCGCAGGTTGGGATTGAATGGCAAGGTGGAAACAAAATTGCAAACGGAGCTTACCCAAATAGCCCAGCAAGGTTTCGCAAAACTTGAGAACGCATTTGTGACAGGTGTCACCAATGTTGCAGTTCCGATTTTTGATGCATTCGGCGAAGTGGCGGTCGGCGCTCTTTGTGTGCCATTTGTCGAATTAAAGCATCGGCAAATTCCAATAGCACTCATGCAAAAACGCCTGAAAAGCACTGCAGAAGAAATCAACTTCGAAATCGCTAGGCGCTCGACAACAACATTTGCAAACCACTCACAGGCGCGGCGTTGAACGCCTTACTCTCAGCGACTACTTGTTTCTTACCGGACACTCCGCACAACCGGAAGGATCCAAATATTTGATTTATATGCAGTGTCGTTCCCATTCATCAATATGTGTCCGCCAGCAACGTAAAAATTTGGATACCAACTAAATTTGCCAGTTTCATATCTTACTGTTTGAGCCGGCTTGCAGTGCTCTAAAGCGTGAGAGCCGCGAAAGTGAGTTCGAAAGATCGGCAACGTAATGACCGCACCGCTTAATCCGCTTGATTGCGTCCAACCTAAAATCTTCAGTAAAATTACCTTGTGCCATGGTCGTCTCCTTGCCTCGTTTTAAAGGGGCAAAGTGTCTAAAAATCTGGGGGCTCTTCAAACCACCAATCAGAGCTACGCGCTGATCCTGAACACTGGACTGCCAAGTTCGGCAAAGATCGGCTTGCAACCCAGACCAGAACTATCGTTTGCAGACATCATGCCGTCGATACGTTGGGGGGCACCTTCTGCAATTTTCTTCGTGCCGTAACTATTGAAGTCAGTCGTCGATAGCAAAAATTCTTCAGGAGTCGATTGTGCAAGATGCGCGATGGCTGCTGTTACGAAATCACCGCCCCAGGTATCTTCGATGGTCATGGCAATTCCGGTGGAAACGCAAAGGTCGCGGATCTGCCGCGCTTTGGTTAAACCACCGACTTTCGAAATCTTGAGATTGATGGCATCGAATGCCCGATCTTCAAGCCCACGCAACAGTGCCTGCAATCCGTCTATATTTTCGTCGAGAATAAACGGAAGCGCCGTCCGCTCACGGACGGCAAGGCACTCTTCGTAACTGGAGCAAGGCTGTTCAATATAGACATCAAGATCTTTTACAGCCGCAACCACGCGAGCAGCTTCGTGCATAGTCCAACCCGTATTTGCATCAGCAATTAGAATATCACTTTGATCCAAGATATCGCGGCACTCGTGGATGCGCTTGATATCCTGGTCGGCGTTGCCACCGACCTTTAGTTGAAACTTAGTGTAGCCCTCTGACTTATATCCAGCGATCTTCTTTGCCATGATCTCTGGCGCTTCCTGTGAGATAGCCCGGTAGAGTTTTACCTTTTCCTGTTGTTTGCCACCCAACAGGCGCCAGATCGGTTGGTTCGATGCCTGCCCTAGTATGTCCCAGCAGGCAACGTCGATCGCCGACTTGACGTAGGGATGGCCACGCAGGACCGCATCCATACGCTGGTTAAGAATAGTGAGATCGCGCGGGTCCATGCCCAGAAGCTTTGGTCCGATTTCTTGGATGCCCGCTCGTACACCTTTGCCATACGCGGGGAGATAGGATGAACCTAGGGGTGTACATTCGCCGTATCCCGTGATGCCATCATCTGTTTCAACAGCGACGATCGTCGCATCAAAAACATCGATCGAATTGTCATTTGACCAATTATAGCGACCCTCTTTTAGCGGGAGATCAGTTTGATAAACGGTAATGGCAATGATTTTCATGATACCTCACGTGGTGCTGAGTGGTTATGTTTCCGAAGCAGTTTCACCAGGGTTGCCCCTGCATTTAAGATATGTTTGCGGAGGACGCGCGCAGCCATCTTGAAATTACCATCTTGGCATTGCCTCACAATTTCCATGTGATCTTGTTCTGCTCGCTCGCGCCCGTCCGTATAGTAGAGTTGCATGCGTGTGAATCGATCCGTGCTCTTAAGCAAGTGATCGACAGCTGCGACCATCTTGGGACTGTTGGCATGACGATAGAGAACTGAGTGCAGCTCCGTGTTCAGTTCGCCCCAGCGTCCAACATTTGAGTCACGAAGCTCATCGCTATACTCTTGAAGAATGGCGCTGAGCCGATCATAATCTGATGATGTCAAACTTGGCCCAGATTTTTCGAGAAGCCGGGGTTCAATGAGAGCCCTGAATTCGAAGAGTTCTTCAACGTCATTGGCCGATACTTCTGCCACGATGGCACCTTTGTGGGCTACCAACTGAACCAGCCCTTCGGCTTCCAACTGAATAAGGGCTTCTCGGAAAGGAATTCGACTAATGCCAAGTTCTGCAGCCAAAATGGCTTGCCGGAGCTGCATACCTCCGGGGTATTCACCTTCCAGGATTCTGCGCCTCAACTCCGTCGCTGCGGCAGTGGCCCTTGTCGGCGGGAGGATCATTTTTTTAGGCATAATTCCCTATTAAACTCTCAATAATTATTACTTTGGCTCAACTTTTTATCGTGGCAAGATCAAACCGGTTGAACAAATTGTATAAAATATGCAAGAGGCAGTTTCAAGGATTTTCTTTGGAGGCCATGCCGCTCAAAAAAATCCAAGTAGTCGAGAGACGCACTCTTGTTCAATTGAACCATGTGAGTGGACTACTCCTAAGCCGTTGAAATAAAACTTAATTAAGTGTTTCAGTTCCGAGAAGTACCCGGTAATAAATATAGATCAAAGCTGACGCTGCGAAAGCATCGTTCAGAGCAACTGCATTTTAATTTTACCGCTTAGCGGCTAATGTCAGCCGCCCAAGTTCGAAAATTAATCTTGATCATTATAATATTTTGTATAAAATATAATTGCTAACAAACACCAATAATTAAAACAAGGCACCCCAAACAGAGGAAGTAAGAAAATGAGACTCTCATCATTTATCGCAGCTGCTGCGTTATTTTGTGCAGCGGCTATTCCGGCTTATGCCGATAAGCTTGACGACATTATAGCATCTGGCAAACTCAGATGTGCTGTGGTCCTCGACTTCCCTCCCATGGGATCGCGGGATGCAAGCAACAATCCAATTGGTCTTGACGTCGACTATTGTGCCGATCTGGCCAAGGCGCTTGGCGTTGAACCGCAATACGTCGAAACGCCATTCCCTGACCGCATCCCAGCTCTCGTTTCAGATCGAGCGGATGTTGGTGTTGCCTCCACTTCTGACACTCTTGAGCGTGCAAAGACAATTGGTTTTTCTATACCATATTTTGCATTCAAGTTTGTCGTCCTGACAAAGGACGGGCTGGGTCTTGAAACATATGAAAGCCTCAAGGGACATAAACTCGGGTCAGTGAGCGGTACTTACGAGGCACTTGCACTTGAGAGTGACATGAAAAAATGGAACGATCCCAATGGCACCTTCCGATCATATCAGAACCAGGCTGATGTTTTCCTTGCCGTAAGCCAGGGCCAGATTGATGCTACCGTCGTAACGTCCACAGTGGCAGCGGCGATCGTGAAGGACGCAAAATATAAGGGCTTGGTGATGACAGGTGACGCGCCTTATGACATTGATTATGTCTCGCTTATCACTTTGCGCAACGAACAGGGGCTGATCAACTATCTGAACTTGTTTGTTAACCAGCAAGTTCGTACTGGTAGGTATAAAGAGCTCTACGCAAAATGGATTGGTCCGGGCGTAGCACCCGACCTGATGGTACCTGGCGTTTATCGCTGAGACTTGAATTTCTAGAGTCCCCTCCAATACGGGGGGACTTGTTTTCTCCTCCAACTCCGGGAACGCAGCGAGTGCACTATACATTTCATTGGTATCCAGCTTTCCGCGCTATTCCGGAAATGCTCCGAGGTGCCGCAATCACGCTGGAAGTCGCGGTGCTGTCGATGTTGCTTGGTGTAAGTATCGCGGTCTTGCTGGCAGTCGCAAGTGGCACGAGGTACCGATCCCTACGCGTTATAGCGTCTACTTGGGTTGAGGTGGCTCGCAACACGCCAGCTTTGTTCCAAATATACATGGCCTATTTCGGGCTTGGTTCGCTTGGCATCCACCTCGACTCGTTCCCGGCATTGCTCACGGGAATAACCTTCAACAATGCAGGCTATTTGGCTGAGACTTTCCGGGGCGGTTTGCGTGCCGTCCCGCCCACCCAAACGCTTGCCGCGCGTTCGCTTGGAATGGGCCAACTACAGGCATTTAGATTTATTATTCTGCCGCAAATGTTCCGCGTCGTATTTCATCCCATGACCAATCAAATGGTCTGGGCAATTCTCATGACGTCGCTCGGTGTCGTTGTAGGTCTTAACAATGACCTTACGGGTGTCACCCAAGAGTTGAATGTCAAATCCTTCCGAACCTTCGAGTTTTTCGCGATTGCTGCAGTTATTTATTATCTTGTTGCGAAGTTTGTCACGCTGTCAGCGCGCCTGATCGCTTGGCGGCTATTCCGATACTGAAGGGAGGGAATTTTGTTAGATACATCCCTTACATCTGGTGACCTCCTCTTCATGTTGAAAGGTGCTGGAGTAACTTTGTCTATCACATTCTGGGCCATGATTGGCGGAACCCTCCTTGGTCTGGGGTTTGGCCTTGCGCGGGCGACAGCCAACTGGTGGGTCAATACCGCGCTTGGTGCCGTCTTTGACCTATTCCGTTCCGTCCCACTTTTGATTCAATTCGTTCTGGCAAACTCCTTCAAATCGATTATCGGACTCCACTGGTCGGCATTTACGGTCGGCTGTGTCGTCCTCGCGATCTACACCTCTACATATTGTGCTGAAATCGTTCGCGGCGCTATTCTGTCAGTTCCGGCGACAACCCGCCGGGCTGCTAGGTCATTAGGTCTCAGCTATTGGCAGGATTTGAGAGAAGTTGTGTTCCCGATTGCCTTGCGGAGCGCTTTGCCCAGTTGGATTGGTCTAACCCTCGGCGTCATGAAGGACACATCCTTGGTCCTTTGGATCGGCATTATCGAATTGCTTCGGTCTTCACAAATTATTGTCACGCGAATCCAGGAGCCGCTGTTTGTGCTGATGATTGTGGGGCTCATATATTTTCTTATGAGCTTCCCGATCTCTCTGCTTGCAAGGCGACTTGAGAAACGTTGGCAAGAATATGAATGAGAATATCAATGATTGAAATTGAAAATATCACCAAATCATTTGGCCCACTCGAGGTGCTAAAAGGCGTGACCATGGTTGTAAAAAAAGGGGAGGTTGTTTCAGTCATAGGAAGCTCCGGTTCTGGTAAGTCGACACTTCTAATGTGCATCAATGGACTGGAGCCAATCAACTCGGGCCGCATACTTGTCGATGGCTTAGAGGTTCACGCGCCCTCCACCAACCTCAACACATTGAGGCAGAAGATTGGGATCGTTTTCCAGCAGTGGAACGCCTTTCCACATCTTACAGTGCTGGAAAATGTCATGCTTGCGCCACGGAAAGTACTCGGCATGAACCGTCAAGAGGCTGAAGCTTTTGCGGTAAAAAATCTGAACCATGTTGGACTGGGTGACAAGCTCGCCGTTTACCCGTCAAAGCTGTCTGGAGGCCAACAACAACGTATGGCAATCGCTCGCGCTCTCGCAATGTCGCCGCACTACATGCTTTTTGATGAAGTTACTTCCGCTCTCGATCCGCAGCTTGTTGGTGAAGTTCTTGATACTATGCGCCTGCTTTCTTCTGAAGGCATGACAATGATTGTAGTTACGCATGAAATGCGCTTTGCCCGCGAGGTTTCGGATCGCGTAGCATTTATGCATCAAGGACGAATCCATGAAATTGGTCCGCCGGAACAGGTATTTAATACACCTCAGCAGCCAGAAACCGTGCACTTCTTGAAATCAGTTCTTTAACCGACGTATCAAAAGTTTGCATGAAAAAAGACTTCCAAGTTGTAGAGCATCATTCCAAGAGTGAAACCCCGCAAATAAATATAGCAATCACCAATAATAAGGAGACAAGTTTATGACTAGCAATATATTCTGCGGATGCATGCCGGCCCTGATGACGCCTTGTAAGTCCAACAGAACACCTGATTTCGATGCCTTAGTGAAAAAAGGAAAGGAACTCATGAGTGTGGGAATGTCCGCCGTCGTATATTGTGGTTCGATGGGTGATTGGCCTCTGCTCACTGATCAGCAACGCCAGCAAGGTGTTGAATGTCTTGTTAAGGCTGGAGTGCCTGTCATAGTGGGAACTGGTGCTCAAAATTCTGCACTGGCTGCGGCGCATGCTGCTCACGCACAAAAAACAGGGGCCAAAGGCCTGATGATTATCCCGCGTGTATTGTCCCGAGGCAACTCCGTTTCAGCGCAGGACGCACACTTCTCCAGCATCCTTGAGGCTTCAAGCGGCCTGCCGTCGGTCATATACAACAGTCCATACTATGGTTACGAGACCAAAGCCGAACTGTTCTTCGACCTCCGGCGTCGTTATTCAAACTTGGTGGGATTTAAAGAATTCGGTGGTGCCGAGGCGCTGCGCTACGCC
>JANOXS010000102.1:0-15741 GCA_031418535.1 Hyphomicrobiales bacterium
TTGGTTGCAGCAACAAATAACAGATTTGCGCTCCAAAGTTTCGATAGCAGAAGCTGCAGTCGAAAAATATCGCTCCGAGTCCGGTTTGTTCAAGGGCGAACGTGACACACTTGGAACTCAACAAATTTCCGAATTAAATTCACAAATAACACTTGCCGAAGCAGCCAGCGGCGAAGCGAAAGCGCGGGCTGACGAAATTAGAAACTTGCTCGCCCAAAAGGGCAGTGTCGATGCGTCGTCAGACGTTTTGAATTCTCCGCTCATCCAAAATCTTCGTGAACAGCAATCGACGGCCGCGCGCAAGGTTTCCGAACTGTCTGCTGTTTATTTACCAAACCATCCGAAAATGGTGGCAGCGCAGCAAGAACTTGGCAGCATCAATCGCGGCATTAGGGGCGAAGCTTCTAAAGTCGTAGATAGTCTAATTGGTCAGGCCAAGGTTGCCGCAGCGCGCGCCAAGGCTTTGCGTGATAGTTTGCAGAATTTAAAAGGCTCACAGTCTGATGCCAGTCAAGAGGGTGTCAAACTGAAAGAACTTCAACGTGATGCCGATGCGTCGCGTGTGCTGCTCGAACAAATGTTGGGCCGTTTTGCTGATGCCAATGCGCGTCAAGATTTAAGCTTGCAGCCGGGCTTTGCGCGCATCATTCAGCGCGCTGTTCCCCAGCCAACAAATTACTTCCCAAAGGCAGGCCCAATTCTGTTGCTAACAAGTATTGCAGGACTCACACTTGGCTTAGGCTTAGCCTTTTTGTTTTCAGTTATGCAGGCTTCAACCATGCCGCCGCAAATTGAGCATCCAGCTTTTGCCCAAGCCGCGCAGCATCCCGCTCGCACAACTTTAGAAACGGAAGCACCCATTCCTGCTTTAAATGTTGGCTGGCCTGCTTCGGCGCCTGCAGCCGAGGCTGCACCCATTGACGCAAATTTTCTCAAAGTCGTGGCTGAGCGTCCACCTGAAAAAGCCTTGGCAGTGTTGGCTTCCATGCCGAGTGCTGCAAGTCTAAGTTCAACACTGGCCATGGTTGAGAGCACTTATAATGGCCAGCCGTCGGATATTAACACAGCCGCAAACCGCATCGCCACTGCCTGTCTGACTTTAAAAGACATGCAAGGCATGAACACTATTGCACTTACCAGTATTGGCGGGCGGAGCATGGACGCGAGCCTCGCCATAGTTGCTGTGACCAGAGCTTTGGCAGGTGCAAAAAAGAAGATTATGGCCCTCGATCTATCGACTACAAATTCCCCTTTTGAAGCAATGTTTGAAATTCCAGCGGGCTGCGGCATTTCAGATCTGGTGGCTGGCGAAGCAGACTTCACCAAAGTCATCTGCCGGGATCCACATTCTTCGGCCCATATCATTCGGTATGGCCTGAAATCTGCCCCACAATTTCAAATGACAGTCGCCGAAAAGCTTGCTCCAATTTTGAAAGCTCTGACCGGAATTTACGATGTAGTTTTAGTCCATGCGGGAGAAGCTTCGCCATCAACCCCTGCGCTGATTAAAGACTGTAAAGGTGCGATGTTGCTGGCCCCCCAACCACGTTACAAAGATGCCGTTGCAGCCGCTCGAATTTTAGAAGCCAAAGGCGTTGAACAAACAATGTTTGTGCGGTTGGAACCAGAAACTGAAATGAGTATTAGGCAAAGTGTGTCAGCTTAATTGGCGCGTCCAAATAAGCGTTCTCTGAGTCGAACAAATATTTTCCAGATGCGGGCTTGCGATTTTATATATCGCTTTAGTCTTTCAGCAACGCGCCACGCTGCCACCAATGGCAAACCCTTCAGCGAGCGAGCAGAAATAAAATTAAACAATTGAATTTCTGAATCGGCCCAGTGCAACTTGTAGGCTTGTTCACCAGATCCGAAATCATACGTGTGAATGTTGTCGCTACAATAATGTGCGATCGTCTTTCTTAAAAGATAATCTCCAGGCGAAAGATTCTGAGCTTTCTGAGAGCCGAGTGACGCAATCATTAAATGAAAGCAACCATTGAATTTTGCACCAATCATGGTGCTCAAAGTTTCTCCGTTAAGGGTGAGTCTAAACACGGCCAAGTTGTTGGCAAAAACGTCCGAATAAAATTGACGATCTTCACGACTGAAAGTATTGGCCACTCCATTTTCGCGAAGCTGCCTATTTTTATGATCGATACTTTCATGTATTGCCATTCTAGCGGTCGCAGGATCAGAAATATGTTCAAAGACTAAGTCGCCAAGTTCGCTGAGGCGCACATCGCGCCGTCTGATTTTGCTCAATGATTTTGGCGTTCGTTTACTGCTTTGCAGAGTTTCAAAATTCGAGTTCAACGCCAAAGTAAAACTAGAGTTGGCACCACGGGTTTTATGAAAGATCGAAAGTGGATTTGCTAATTCGAACAGTCTTTCTGGCATATTTCGAAGATTTATAATTGCCGCCGACTTGTGAAAATTGAGTAGTTCGGACGCATAAAGGTCAAACCAATCAACATTTGCGAAATGCTTGTTAAACAGACCTGCACCATAATTAAAACTCGGCTGACCAAGCCATTCAAGGCAGGTGACACCTAATCGAGTTCTGATCTGCCATGGCAGAATAAATACGGTTTCGTTGTTTTCGTTTTTAGCAACGACAATGTATGGTTGAACACGCAAGGAGGTTCCCCATACATTCATCCATGTTTTGCACCATTCAAAACTTTGAAAAATCGAGGCAAGTCCATGCTTTTCCAAGGCCCGCCAGTCGTTTTCGACAGACGCAAAACCATGGAATTGATGAATTGTCACTCCGCCTATGATAGGGGTGTGCAACCGCAACAATTCCTTATTAACCTCTGACATTTATCAACGACCGTATAATCGGCGCCCCCAACACGTAAGTGAAGTCTAATGCCATCTGTCGCGTTAATAAAGGCTTGTCTTGATGTGCTGCACTTTAGCGGCATAGCCCAGATGTGCCGCAAGCGTTTACGCGGGCAGGGCACGATATTTTGTTTGCATCATGTGCTGCCCCTTAATCCTAAAATTTCAGGATTTTCTCCCAACTCCAATTTAGAGACTACGCCTGAGTTTTTAGAAGAAATTATTCAGCTCGCACTTCGGCGGGGATATGAACTCTTGTCGTTGGCTGACGCCGTGAAGCGAATAAAAAACCCCAACACGCACCAAAAACCATTTGCCGTGTTCACCTTGGACGACGGTTACAAAGACAACCAGATTTATGCCCAGCCGATATTTGCAAAATATAAATGTCCCTACACAATTTTCGTGGCACCCGGAATCGTAGAAGGAACAACCGAACTCTGGTGGCGCGCGTTAGAACTTATTATCGCTCAAAACTCGCAAATCAACTTAGAAATTGGGAACCGCATTTTTGCGGTTGCGGCGACAACAGATCGGGAAAAGAATGCAGCTTGGAATTTGATTTATCCGGCGTTGCGTGATGCCCCTGAGCTGGAGCAGCGCAAGATCACGCGAGAATTTGCCACGCGCTATGGACTGGACCTAAGCGCATTATGTAAGCAAGTTGCGATGGATTGGGATGAATTACGGGTGTTGGCACAAGACCCCCTTTGCACAATTGCCGCCCACACGATGCAGCATTTTCTCGTTGCAAAACTATCAGCTGAAGATGCGAGAGCAGAAATGCAGAACTCAAAATTGACAATCGCTGATAAGCTTGGAATGCCAGTCGAGTTTTTTGCATATCCTTATGGTGATGAGGCTGCTGCTGGCAACCGAGATTTTGCGATTGCACAAAACGTTGGATTTGCTGCATCTGTCACCACGCGCAAGGGCGTTGTGTTCGCTGAACACGCCGATCATTTGCAGGCGTTACCACGCACCATGATCTCGAGCCGCTACAATAAGATCCGCTACATCGACACTTTGCTGTCTGGTGCGCCAACTATTCTGCACAACAGGTTCAGAAAAATAAACGTCAAGTAGTTTCAGGATCGGGTTTCGACATCCATTTGATGATGCCCATAACAAAAGGCAACCAGCCAAGACCGGCCAGCACATAAAACGGCAATTCGGCAATAATGCCATGGCCAACAACAAAAATTCCGCCGAGCGCCATCACGACGAGGCAATAGGCGGCAACAAATAACACCGTTGCTATGGTTCCAATAAGTTTTCGAGTCCGCATTTTCATTTTTAATCATTAGCAAGACATTGCTTGCGGCGAAATAGCGTTAAGCTGCGGCCAAGCGGCGCTTGCACACAAGCCGGTGCAAGCTTAATTACCATCTATGACAATCGAACTCACGGCCATCGACGTAACCAATCCTTCTCGAGCCGAAGCGGCAAAACCTTGGGTGGCGCTATGGCTTAAAGTGATTGCATTCATGATTTTTATGATGGTCATTGTAGGTGGTGCCACGCGGCTCACCAACAGCGGCCTTTCAATTACAGAATGGCAGCCGCTTTTGGGTGCCATACCACCTTGGACGAACGAAGACTGGCAAGTGGCCTTTCAAAAATATCAGCAACTTCCACAGTATAAATTACAAAACATCGGGATGGATTTAGCTGCGTTTAAGTTCATTTATTGGTGGGAGTGGTCCCACCGGTTGCTTGGCCGTGCCATTGGCGTGGTATTTCTGTTGCCATTTTTGGCCTTCGCTTTAACGCTGCGGCTGCAACGCAGACTATGGCCGAAGTTATTAGTGTTGTTTGTTTTAGGTGGCCTGCAAGGGGCACTTGGCTGGTATATGGTAAAGTCTGGCTTGGTTGACCGTGTTGACGTCAGCCAATACCGCCTTGCAGCACACCTGACATTAGCTGTCGCACTCTTTGCCGCAGTGCTTTGGGTGTTCTTCAGTTTAAGTCGTCGCCATAAATTGACAGCCGATCTCGATGCATGGGTATCTTTGATTTTGCTTGGAATGATTTTTGCGCAAATCGCTATGGGCGGTTTTGTGGCAGGGTTGGATGCAGGGCAGGGCTATAACACGTGGCCAAAAATGGACGGACAATGGCTGCCCGTTGGCCTCGATGTCATCAATCCGCTGTGGCGCAATCTGTTTGAAAATGCATTAACAGTGCAGTTCACCCACCGCGTCTTGGCCTACGCTATTTTCGTGATCGCTGTTTGGCACGCATTGCGCAGTTTTTCATTGCCGGCGATGCTTCTCGCTTATGCGGTGTTCACCCAAGCTGCCTTAGGAATTCTGACCTTGCTGATGTACGTGCCCATTGGCCTAGGCTTGGTGCACCAGGCCGGCGCGCTGATTGTTGTCACCGCCGCCGTCTGGAATTTGCATAAAAAGACCGAAGTTACAGCCTAGTTTCAGTGTGGACTCATGCGCCGAAGTAAATTGTCTTTGTCCCAGAATTGATGTTTTAGCGCTGCTAACACATGCAAAATCAAGAGTATCTGTCCAACCTTTGAGCCCAAGCCATGCATGTTGGGGCCAAGTTGACCAAAATCAGGCAGCTGTGGAATGGGGATCACACCAAACCAAGTGGCCCCCGCAACAATTGCGTCACGCGGTGCCTCGTGGCCAAATGCCAACATGCCGCTAAGCGGTAGGCCGATCATCAATGCGTAAAATAGAAAATGTGTGACATGCGAAACTTTCACTTCCCAGCCCTTCATCGCGGCCGGAAGTACTGGGGGCTTATGGGTTAAACGCCACCACAATCGAACAACAGTCAGCACCAGAATTGATATGCCAAGCGAGGCATGGAGCGACGGGTAAAACGTGGCAGTCGGATGTTGGATCATATCTTCGCCTAAGAACAACATGACCATCATCATAATCGCCAAAGCCCAATGCATATAAATTGCACCTTTAGTATATTTTGTAGCCTCAATATTCATTCTAAGTCCCCTCGTTAAAAAACATGGACGGTGGCGGCTGCAAATTCCGTCACTGCTAGTGGTGAAGCTCGATAGCTGGGCATCTATTCATGACAACTTTCAACCCTGCCATTTCAGCTTTGAGTGCCGCCTCGTCATGGCGCACATCTAATTGCATCCAAATGATTTTCGGCAAAGTTCGTAAGGCCAACGCTTCCGCGACAACACCTGCCGCAGCTTCAGAGTTTCTAAAAATATCTACCATGTCAATTGGGTGTGGAACATCAGCAAGTGAAGCATAAACCCGTTGCCCAAGAATGTCTTGGCCTGCTAAGCCCGGATTTATTGGAATCACAGTGTAGCCCCTGCTGATCAGAAATTTCATCACACCGTAAGAGGGCCGCGCCGCATTCTGCGAGGCGCCAACCAAGGCAATGACTTTTACAGATTTCAACAGGTCCGTCGTGTAGTGCGGCGGATAGGTGTCATGGTTCATAACTAGACTTCACCAATTCGGTTTTCGTTTTTCAATAAAGGCCGAAATTCCTTCACACGCCGAATCGTGAAGCATGTTTTCGGCCATAACTTCGGCACTTCTTGCATAGGCCTCACGCACAGAAAGGTCGCGTTGCTCAGAGAATAGTTTCTTGCCATATCTGATAGCGGTGCCGGATTTGGTTGCAATTTTTTGCGCTAAAGTTTGCACGTGGCTTCGCAATTGCTCGGGCGCGACAATGGCATTTACCAAGCCAACGCGCAAGGCATAGTCGGCATCATAAATATCGCCCGTCAGCAACATTTCCATCGCCTGCTTTGCGTCAACATTTCTGGAAAGTGCCACCATAGGCGTAGAGCAGAACAATCCGATATTGACACCGGGCGTACAGAATTTGGCATTGCTGCTGGCATATGCAAGATCGCAACTGGCAACAAGTTGACAGCCCGCAGCACTTGCCAAACCATTGACCTCCGCAATAACGGCACAGCGATGTTGGGTGATTTGCAGCATCAGGCCAGCACATTTTTCGAACAAGTCTCTGAAATAGGCAGCACCAAGGTCGGCATCTGATCTGTGCGACTGAAGTTGTTTTAAGTTATGACCTGCACAAAAAACCGGGGCCTCAGCTGCAATAATGATTGTTGCAATTCGCGTGTCTTTCTCTGCAAATTCCAAAGCAGATGATAATTCTGCAAGCATGGCCTCAGACAAGCTATTGCGCGTAGCAGGATCGTTGAGAGTGAGGCGAAGCACTGCATCCTGAGTTTCGCGTTTCAGCAACAGGGTCACTCTTCAGTCGTTTCCAACAGTTTGATCTTTTCGGCATAAGTTGGATCCGCAATAAGATCGGCAACGATTTTTGCATTGTTTTCTGATGGGATCATGGCCGTCAATGATTTGACCATCCGATCTTTCACATCTTGCGCCATTTCTGTACTGGCAGTGATTTCGCCAATCTGCTGCTTGAGTTCTGAAGTCTGGTCATCCAAGGCATTGGTATATGCAAAACTAAGGGTGGTAACTGCCAAGTTCCAATTATTGACATCGGGAAATCCAAAAGACTTGATATCAGTTTCAAAATCTTTGCCTTTGGGGTCCTTGTCCACAAATGCTTGCAGATCTTCATAGTCCTCAAGCGGCGATTCTTGATATTTGGTTTGCACCAAAACATAAGCATCCAGTGCCTTGCGCGCCATGTCGGGCGTCAGCTCCATGGTTTGAACTGCCGGAACATCACCAATACTCAAATCGCCTGTCCCATCATCGGCAGGCAATGGTACGTCCACGCCGGGCGGTGTGTCGGCAGCTGGCGGTGTGATGGCAGGCGCAGCGGGCGCTGGCGTAACTGTTGGCGCCGGAGGCACAACGGGTGCAGGCGTTACTGCCGGAGCAGGGGCCACACCCACAGGCGCTTGCTGTGCAAAGCTATATTGGGCCGCAAAAACACAAGCACCCACAAGAGTTATGATTTGAAATTTACGTAATATCTGCATTCTCGGCCTCTGTATGCTAAGTTACGCCAGACCGCCAGCGTCATCCAGTTAAAACTTGATAATGTGCGGTAACTGAATACCACCAACATAAAATCTTTATTTTATATGGTTTTTCTTGACATCATGCGACGCAATTGACTAAGAGGCAGCCATTCCGCACTTGAGGTTTCAGGTGCGTTTTATTTTGTAACACCAAATCAGAGATCAAACCATGAAGACCTATTCGGCGAAAGCCAAGGAAATTCACAAGGAATGGATGCTGATTGACGCTGAAGGTCTGGTAGTTGGTCGCCTCGCTGCGATTATTGCTAACCGTCTTCGCGGCAAGCACAAGCCAACCTTCACGCCGCACATGGATTGTGGTGATAACATCATCGTAATCAATTGCGAAAAAATTGCCTTCACTGGCAAGAAGCGCAAAGACAAGACCTACTATTGGCACACCGGCTTTGCGGGCGGTATCAAGGAGCGCAATGCGCATCAGTTCTTGGATGGCAAAAATCCTGAGCGTGTACTTGAACTCGCAGTGCAACGCATGTTGCCAGGTGCTTCATTGAAGCGCCAACAAATGACAAACCTGCGTATTTATAAGGGTGCTGAGCATCCACATGAAGCACAGAACCCAAAGAAACTCGATATTTTGGCTATGAACGCCAAGAACGCTCCGAGAGGCTAAAAATATGGCTGAAGCAACATCACTCGCAGATTTAGGCGCGGCCATGGGCATGGCTGCTGCTGCAACTGGCACCAGCGCTGCTCCTGCAGCTCCTGTGCAACCAAAAATCGACGCCAAGGGCCGTGCTTATGCAACGGGCCGCCGCAAAAACGCAATTGCTCGTGTTTGGATTAAGCGCGGCAAAGGCAAGATCACCGTAAACGGTAAGCCAATCGAAACATATTTCGCACGTCCCGTGCTTCGTATGCTCGTGGCCCAACCGATGAACGCTGTAAACCGCATGTCCGAAATGGATGTGGATTGCACAGTGTGTGGCGGTGGTCTTTCGGGTCAAGCTGGTGCCGTGCGCCACGGCATTTCCCGTGCGCTCACAAACTTTGAACCAGCCCTTCGTGCGATTCTTAAAAAAGGCGCTTTCCTCACCCGCGACAGCCGCGTGGTGGAACGCAAGAAGTATGGCCGCGCAAAAGCCCGTGCCCGCTTCCAGTTCTCAAAGCGTTAATCTTACAAATTACGACGAAGGCCGCTCAATTGGGCGGCCTTTTTTTTTGCGTTGCAGATGGCACTTATTCAATTTATGAAAGTTGAAACAGGGCGGGGGATGTCCATTGTCGTTATTCTTAAAAATTGCGCCATTCATTTTATTGGCAAACCTTGCAACTGCATTGGCCGCACCCAGTTGCAACACACAACCCGGCATGAGTGCGGTTGATCTGTCGCAGCCCATCACAACCATCACGTCAAAAAGTGGCAAGTCGGGCGTTGAAGCTTTCAAAACCATCGGCGTTAGAACCATCGCACGTTATTATGATTGGCCCGAGGACGGCATCATTAGCTGCCGGGTTTTATTGCCCGCAGAGTCGGATGCAATCATCAAAGCCAAATTGAACATCATCAGCATTTTTCAAAATGGCAATGACGATCCAGAAACATTCATTGATCGCACACGCGGAAAATTAGATGCAAGCCGCGCCATTAAATTAGCCCAAGCAAATGGCCAGCCAGCGGGCTCTGCCATTTACTTCGCGGTTGATGGTGTTGACCAGACTATTAAAGATTCGGTTTTTGAATATGCCGTCAACAAGGGCAAGAACGTCTCCAAGGCGCGCCGCAAAAGATTGCTCACCGCCGACCCAACTTTTCGCAAACACATCAAATTTTATGAACGATTTCGCATTTATCATAAAGCCGCCTTTGGCAAGGAGGCCGCTGATGTTCATGCGTCTGATATCTTGCCGCTGGTCGAGCAATACTTCCGCCAAGCGAAAGCAACTTTGACAGCCAGCGGCACGGGCTATAAAATCGGGGCCTATGGCAGTGGTGCCACCTGCGCGCACCTTCAGAAAAAAGGCCTCGTGGATTATTGCTGGCTGGCAATGTCAACTGGATGGCCGGGTTTCAAAGAGCAAATTGCCAGCGGCAAATGGAACATGGCGCAGCAGCGCACAACATTTTGCAAAAACTGGAAATATATAAATCGTGAGACCGTGCATTTTGATTTCAATAAAGTGAATTCGTCAAAATCAAATCTCGGGCAGTGGTCAAAAAAAGGGCCAGTTGTACCCATGAGTTCGCTGCCTCAAACCTGCCAAGACACGTGGTGATCAATCGCCTTTAACGCGCACAAATTCACCAGGGGCATCGCCTAAGCCAACATCGGCTGGCACAGGTGCAGAAATTTTTTCGCCGCTCTTGGTTGAAATCCAATCCAGCCAATTAGGCCACCATGAACCTGCAGTTTCAGTCGCGCCATCTAACCATTCTTCCAAAGTGTCAACACCTGAATCATTGGTCCAATACTGATATTTGCCAGCAGCCGGCGGATTGACCACGCCAGCAATATGCCCTGAACCAGACACGACAAGTTTCGTGTGTCCACCCATGTATTTTCCCAAGCGGAACACTGATGGCAGGGGTGCGATGTGATCTTCTTTCGCCGCCAAATTATAAACCGGAATTTTCACCTTACTCAAATCAATGCGCACATTGTCGAGCACCATGGTGCCTTTAGACAATTTATTATTCATGTAGCATTCGCGCAAATAGAACGAATGTACGCCAGCAGGCATCCGAGTTGAATCCGCATTCCAATAAAGCAAATCAAAAGGCATGGGGTCTTTGCCGAGCAGGTAATTGTTCACAACATTGGACCAGATCAAATCATTGGCACGGAGCAGATTAAAGGCATCGGCCATACGGTTGCCAGGAAGATAACCCTTGTCCTCCATCCGCCCTTCAATCCACTTCACCTGTTCCTCGTCAACATAAACGCACAAGTCGCCAGCTTTTTCGAAATCCACTTGGGTGGTGAAAAACGTTGCGGCATTGACACGAGTGTCGCCCTTGGCCGCCATATAGCCCAGCGATGCCGCAACTAAAGTGCCACCAATGCAGAAGCCAACAGTGTTGACCTTCTTGGCTCCCGTCGCCTTTTGCACTTCATCAATTGCCGTCAAGAACCCTTCACGCATATAGTCTGAAAAACTTTTCCGCCCTTGGGCATCAGAGGCATTAACCCATGACATTACAAAAACCGTGATGCCATTATCAACACACCACTTGATGTAAGATTTCTGTGGTGTGAGATCGAGGATGTAAAATTTATTAATCCATGGCGGGGAAATCAGCAGTGGATATTCGAATGTCGTTTCCGTGGTGGGCGTGTATTGAAGCAACTCAAACACATCATTGCGAAAGACAACCTTGCCCGGCGTCAGCGCAATGTTGCGGCCCACTTCAAAGGCCGATGTGTCCGTCTGCTTGATCCGTAACCTGCCATCTGGCGATGAAAAATCACGCTCCAGCTTGTCCATGCCGCTGATCAGGTTTTCACCGTTGCTGGCCATGGTGGCTTTTAAAACTTCTGGATTGGAGAACACGAAATTGGACGGCGAAACTGCATTGGCAATTTGCTCTACATAAAACTTGGCTTTCAATCTGGTATGTTCGTCCAAGCCATCAGCATCTTCAACCATCTCAACGGCCCATTTGGAGGAAATGAGATAGGCCTGCTTGAGAAAATCAAAGACTGCGTTTTCTTGCCAGTCTTTGTCTTTGAAGCGCTTGTCATTGCGGGCAGGCACAGCCATGGGTGCTGTTGGCTGGCCAATAGCTTTGGACCAAGCGCCTTGCCACAAGGTTGAATAACCCGCCCACAGCTTCATTTGGGCTTGCATCAGTTTCTGCGGATCGCCGGTGTAATAATTGGTCAAGGCACCCAGAGTTTTGGCCACTTGCTCCATTGGCAGAATTTGTGATTCTTGTTCAGCTTTCTGCAAATCTGGCCGTGCTGCCACTTGCTTGGCAATGTCAGAGGCACGGGAAAAAACTTGCGCAAGGTTCTGCATCAACTTCACGGGGTCCGGAAGTTTGAAATCGTTGGGAGCAGGGGTCTTTGAATCCGTCATATAATCACTTTAATCCCAACCAAACTGAGGGCAAGGGCAATTCTTGCCAAATCGACGCTTCACCGCCATAAGACGACCCTTATCAAAGACAGGTTACAAAATGACGAACGCGATTAGATTGGGCATTGCAGGCTTAGGCACCGTGGGAACGGGAGTGCTCGATATCCTGAAAACCCATGCTGATTTGGTCGCAAGCCGCGCTGGCGTTCCGGTCAAAGTAACCGCCGTCAGTGCCCGCAGCAAAGGCAAAACCCGTGGCCAACATGATTTGGCTGGGCTCGAATGGTTTGATGATCCGGTGGCCTTGGCTAAATCCATGAACATCGATGTGTTTATTGAGTTGATCGGTGGCGACACTGGCCCCGCCAAAGACGCAGTGGAAGCTGCCATTGCCAGCGGCAAACATGTGGTGACAGCCAACAAAGCTTTGCTCGCCCACCATGGCGCAAGCTTGGCGCGTGCAGCCGAAGCCAAAAATGTAGCACTATATTTTGAAGCGGCTGTTGCTGGCGGCATTCCAATTATAAAGACGCTGCGTGAAGGTCTTGCTGGCAACAGTGTTAAAAAAATCTTCGGCATCATGAACGGAACTTGCAATTACATTCTGACGAAAATGGCTGGTGAAGGCCGCAGCTTCAGCGATGTATTAAAAGAAGCACAAGCTTTAGGCTATGCCGAAGCCGATCCCACGTTCGACGTCGGCGGCTTTGATACGGCCCATAAGCTTGCGGTCATCTCATCACTGGCCTTTGGTACTGAAGTCAATCTGCCATCGATTCACATTGAAGGCATTGAAGCCATTACGCTGGAAGACATTCGCCATGCTGAAGAGCTGGGTTATAAAATAAAATTGCTTGGTGTGGCCGTGGCTCATGACGGTGGCATTGAACAGCGCGTGCACCCTACATTGATTCCAAAAGGTACATCAGTGGCTGATACCGATGGTGTGTTTAACGCTTTGGTGGTCAAAGGTGATTTCGTGGGTGACCTCATGCTGGAAGGTCGCGGAGCAGGCGCGCATCCCACAGCATCCGCAGTGTTGTCAGATATTGTTGACATAGCCCGCGGCAACATGCGCCCCGCATTTGGTGTGCCTGCGAAGGATTTGAAAAAGTTCAAAGCTGCGCCGCAAAAAGTGCATGAAGGTGGATTTTATGTGTCGCTCGAATTGCATGACAAGCCGGGCGCAGTGGCCGCCATCGCGACTATTTTGGCCGATGCAAAAATTTCCATCGAAAGCATTGTGCAACGTGGCAAGAAAGATAAAGACGAAGACCGCTCAACGGCATCTTTTATTCTCATCACCCATGACACCTTGGAGATTTCGATTCACAAAGCCATGGAACGCATTGAAAAAGATGGCCACGTAGCCAAAGCTCCAAGGGTGATCCGCATTGAGCGGCTTTAAACCCGCCTTTCTCGATGTCGATAAATCCGTCAAAGGCCAGCGCTGGATTGCGCGGCTGGATGATCAACGCCTTGCCCATGCCATTGCAGAGAAAAACGAACTCCCTGAAATTCTCGGCCGCGTTATGGCTGCGCGCGGCGTAGGGTTAGAAGATGCCGAAGCATTTCTAAACCCCACATTGCGTGCTCTCATGCCCCAGCCATCAGCTTTGATGGATATGGAAAAGGGGGCTGCACGCTTAGCTCAAGCCATCATCAACAAAGAGTCGATCGGCATCATCAGTGACTACGATGTCGACGGCGTAACGTCCGCCGCCATCATGCTTCGTTTCATCCGTGCGACCGCCCACGACGCTACGGTTTATATTCCAGACCGTGTGACTGAAGGTTATGGTCCCAGCGAAAAAGCAGTGTCGGCATTAAAGGACCAAGGCACTGAATTGTTGCTGACGCTTGATTGCGGCGTGCTCTCGCATGATCCCTTGGCCCATGCTGCAGACTTGGGCCTTATCACCATCATTGTCGATCACCATCAAGCAGGCATCGAACTTCCACACGCCTATGCAGTGATCAACCCGAACCGCCAAGATGATATGTCGGGCCTCGGCCACCTCTGTGCAGCGGGCGTGGTGATGATTCTGATTGCTACAGTCAACAAAGAGTTGCGCAGTGCCGGTTATTATACCGAAGATCGCCCAGAACCAAACATGTTGCAATGGCTGGAACTCGTGGCGCTTGCCACCATTTGCGACGTCGTTCCACTCAAAGGTTTAAACCGCGCTTATGTCACCCAAGGTTTAAAAATTATGGCGCGGCGTGAAAATCCCGGCATCGCTGCTCTGGCTGATGTGGGTGGTTTAAAAAAACGTCCCGACACTTATGCGCTGGGTTACATTCTTGGCCCGCGCATCAATGCCGCGGGGCGCGTAGGTCATGCGGATGAAGCGCTGGCACTTCTCACCACTACAGATAAAGGTGAAGCACACGCGCTAGCACGAAAGCTTGATGACATGAACAAGAAGCGTCAGGTGATAGAAATGCGCGTGGTCGAAGAGGCCTATGCCCAAGCTGAAGCGGCTATGGGTCAAGATAAAAAACCTTCAATTGTTGTTGTGGCCGCTGATGGCTGGCACCCTGGCGTCGTGGGGCTTGCAGCCTCGCGTTTGAAAGATCGCTTTGGTGTCCCAAGTTTGGTCCTCGCCATGAATTCTAAAACCGGTTTAGCCACAGGATCCGGCCGATCGATTTATGGTGTGGATTTGGGCAAAGCTGTGCGTGAAGCCATGGAGCAAGGCCACATCACAAAGGGTGGTGGTCACGCTATGGCGGCTGGTCTCACGCTTCGAATCGAAAACTTGGGCGCTCTTCGGCAGTTCCTCGAAGAATCATTAGCCAGCGAAGTTGGTGCATTGCGCGAACCCGCCCTTGAAGTGGATGGCGCGTTAACCGCCAGCGGTGCGACACTCGACCTCATCGAGCTGTTAGAGCAGGCAGGCCCCTATGGCTCGGCGCATCCTTCGCCCATGTTTGTGTTTCCATCACATAGAGTGACTTATGCTGACCGTGTGGGAAACGACCATATCCGCTGCACTTTGGTGGCCAGTGATGGCACAAACCTTAAAGCCATTGCATTTCGCGCATTAGGCACTGAACTTGGCGAGTTGCTGCTGTCCGAGCGCAGCCACTCTATCCACGTGGCTGGCCGTTTGGTGGTTGACGAATGGGGAACCAAGCGTGTGCCCAGTTTGCAGATCGAAGATGCCGCAGTCATATCCTAGCTCTTGCAATCTCATTCGAACCTTTATATAGACCGCCCCAGTGCGCCCTTCGTCTATCGGTTAGGACGACAGCCTTTCACGTTGTAAAGACGGGTTCGACTCCCGTAGGGCGCACCATCACTCTTTTAACTCATTGAAGTTGAAAGACATTAGCCAAATCAATACTTTAGCAAGACCTAAGTCATACAATTAGGTCATGCAATTGGCACTTCTCAGCTATCTCATAAGGGACAAGAACGGGACGTATTATTTTCGCCGTTCAATACCGATTCACTTGCGGCTTTTCATTGTTGGAAAGTTCCACGCAAAGGCAAACTGGAAGCAATCGCTCAAGACCAAAGACCCAAAGCAAGCCAAGAGTTCATATGTTGCAATTCTTGCAGAATGCACCGCTGATTTTGAACAAGCTGAGCTGCGCGGAGCACTGCGCAACCGAACCGCTCTGACACAAGATGACATTCGTTCCCTTGCCGATTGGTATAGGGATTCACACTTGGTTGATGACGATGATTTCCGCATTCACGAATACAAGAATGACGAAGCTTTTCACGAAGAGGTCAAGCAACAAGCGGCAAACGATGGCTTAGCAATGCTTTCACGCTGGCCTAAGCACAAGAACCCCGATGCCCTATCTGATAGGCAAATCTCAAAGAAGCGAAGAACCTCAGCAATTGTCCAACTCGGAACCCGCCT
>JANOXS010000103.1:0-62830 GCA_031418535.1 Hyphomicrobiales bacterium
ACGCATTCAGTGCAGCAGCCTAGCGGGCAGGGCACCTCCACCGGCGGCGACCGACGCATGGTGCCGGTGCTTGCACGGGCCGCCGTAGCTGTGGGGATTGCTGGTCTATTTATTGAAACACACCAAGACCCTGATAGAGCACCTTCAGATGGCCCGAATATGGTGCCCCTTGATCAGATGGAAGCACTGCTCATTAAACTTTTGGCCTTGGACGAAATTGCAAAAAATTAAGTTGCTGGTTTTGCCAGTTTTCGTTCGCGCAAGAAAATATAGAGCCCAGAGCCAATAATTAGACTGGCACCTATTAACGTACTCGCTGTTGGAATATCGCCCCAGATTGCAAACCCTGCAATCGTTGCCCAGATCAACGAACTGTATGAAAATGGTGCGACCACTGACGCAGGTGCGGCTTGAAATGCTTTGATCAAACAAAGGTGACCTAGGCCACCCGCAATGCCGCTGGCGACCAACAGACTCCATCCTTGAGCATTCGGCATGGTCCAATGCCAAGGTAACAATAGACTGCTGATCAGAGCGCCGACTGCCGCTGTAAACAGCAAGGTGGTGTAGGGAGATTCACTGCGCAGTTTACGCGTGGCAATTTGATAACTCGCATTGGTAAAGGCGGCGCAGAGAAGGAATAGAGAACCATGGTTGAGGCCGGATATTCCGGTTTCCCAAATTCGAATGACAATGAGTGCTCCAACAAAGCCAAGTGCAATGCCCAGCCACCTTCTGATGCCAACGTGTTCACCTAAAACGACAATAGACAGCAACGTTACAATAATGGGGCTCATAAACATGATGGTGGTGCCCATTGCCAAAGGCACCGAGATGATTCCGGCATTAAAAAGTCCAGTTGTTGCCATCAGAAATATCGAACGGATGATTTGGGCTTTAGGTGCAGCGCTTACTGCAAATTTGCCGAAGTCTTTTCCACAGATGGCTGCGGCAAAAATTGTTGCAAAGAAAAAACGTCCCCACGTCACTTCCACTAAGCTGTAGGTTTGTAAATTGTATTTCATAATTGCATCGAGCGTTATGAAACACACCATAGTTGCAAGCATCCAGCCGATGCCTGTTGCGCGGTTTTCGGGTGATGTCACAGATCTATCCTAAAAGCGGGAACTCAGGCGCGTTCATGGTCTCGCCGTGCTTCAATGTAACGCCGCGAAATGGCGGTGATGTGATGACACCATCGCGTTTTGCATAACGAATATCATCGCCCAAGAGCCGCAATGAAAAGGCGCGCCGTTGATTGTTGGCGCTTGTGTTGGCTGGAGCACCGTGAAGGGTTTTATAGTTAAAGGCTACGGCGTCACCTGGCTCAAGTGCCCAACCAAGAATGTTATAGTCGCCGCGATTGCCATTTATGTCGGGCACCGGTTCCAAACCATCATTTTCATTCAGTGGCGTTTTATTGAAGCGTTCTGGTCTGAAATATTTTCCCCATTTATGCGAACCCGCAACAAATTCTAACGTACGTTCGCGCGGAATGGAGTCGAGCGGCAGCCAGAGGCTTACAGTTTGATCGCCGTCCACACAGTAATACGGTTGGTCTTGATGCCACGGTGTTGCCACATCGGCACTGGCTTCTTTTACCAATACATGTTCGTGGAACAGACGCACCGCGTGACTGCCCATCAGTTGTTTGCCAATTGAAGCGGCATCTGAATTAAAAATGAAATTGCGATAATCTGGAATACGGTCCCAATTACAATAGTCACCAAAAAATCGACCTCCGCCTTTTTCACCTGTGTATATTTTCACATCGGCGCTGGGTTCGGCCATGTTACGGGCAATGCCTGTGCGCAGAATTTCAACCCAATCTTTAAACGCGCCGCGGATGACGCAAGCGCCATCACGGTTGAAATCTTCAATGGTTTCAGGCGAAACGACGAAATGGGTCATAAAATTTTTCCGTTTAATTGGTCTTCAATGTGGATGCAGATGATTTCTTCAAAGCTTGTGTCAGAAACAAATCCAAGCTTTTGCGCCCTTTCAGCATTAAAGTTTTGCGGCCAGCCTGCAACCATTTTTTGAATGTTTGCATCGGGTGCGCGCTTGATCAGGGCGACGGCTTTTGCTCCAGCAATTTTTGTAAGTGCTGCAATCTGTTCGGCCACTGTGCACGATAATCCGGGCAGGCTTAGTGCACGACGCGAACCAACTTGACTGGCGTTTAGTGTGGCACCATGAATGAGCATATCCACCGCGCGCCTTGGACTGACATGCCAATGGCGAACTGAATCGTCGACCGGCAAGATTGCTTCCAACCCCACCAAGGGTTCTCTGATGATGTTTGAAAAAAATCCAGAGGCGGCCTTGTTGGGTTTGCCCGGTCGCACACAGACTGTTGGCATACGCAAAGCCAGTCCATCCAAAAATCCGCGGCGCGTGTAGTCGGAAATCAGTAATTCGCAAATTGCCTTTTGGGTTCCATAGCTCGTGAGGGGTGCAGTTAAAAATTCATCGCCGATAGCCTGCGGAAAGGGCGCGCCAAAGACGGCAA
Organism: Hyphomicrobiales bacterium; assembly: GCA_031418535.1. Lineage (GTDB taxonomy): Bacteria > Pseudomonadota > Alphaproteobacteria > Rhizobiales > Aestuariivirgaceae > Aestuariivirga. Next base: position 2,513 of record JANOXS010000103.1, read on the forward strand.
TTGAAGATGTGAAAATGAGTTTGGGACAATAACCGTTCCCGCTCAATCGAATGGCCTCCAGCAGCAGGCGCGTGCCATCGAGATTTACGCGGTAACCCTTTTCAAAATCGGCCTCGGCTTCCCCTGAGACAATTGCAGCGAGATGAAAGATGACATCAGGCTTTTCTTCAATTGCGGTCGAGGCTTCAACTGAACTGCTTAAATCACCGATCATGGTGACAATTGGAAAATCTGAATGCGGCGGTGGCGGTGCCAAAACCATATCAAGACGGGTCATTTTTGTAATCGCGCGGCCATTCAAGTGACCCGTTGCTCCAAGCTTTTTTGCAAGGAGCGACCCAAGCATCCCTGCAGCGCCGATAATAAGAATATGCATGTTGAATTTGCACCTGATTTGTTTTGCAGAGCATAGCACAAGCTGCATCGCCCACTCAAAACTTCGTGTTTTGCCGCTGCTTGTGGTGGGCGCGTCGTAAACGTGTCTGTTATCAACAACTTGCGGCCGTTAATAGGTGTTAACGCGGATTCATGTTAACTATGTGAGTCGAGAGAGTTGGGTTGCATGGGGAGAGGGCAGTGAAGATTGGGGACAACACACATCCGGCGGATGATCTTGGGAAATCACTTTCTCAAGCAAGGGGTTTAATTTCATCCATGATAAATTGTTTCGATAAGTCAGCGAATGGATTTGTAACAGGGCAAATTTTTGTTGCCGAAGCCATGGTTGCTGTCGAAGATATTCTTAGCAAAGCAAGTGGCAGTCTTGCTGCTCTTTATGAGAATTATGATCTGACAGCAACTGCTGGTTTGAGCGAAGACGTTGAACTTGAATTGGCTGACGAAGAAGATGAGCGGGCTGTCGTCCAAGAGGAAGACTATCGGCCGTCATCGTTCGGTCTTTTTGGCCGCCACAATACAGTATCGAGCTTGGCCAACAAGTTGGGTACGATTGCTGATAGTTTGCCACAGCAAACGGCTGCAGAGCCGATGCGACCCGAAGAAATGATTGAGCAGCCTGCGCAAAATTATGAAGAGCTTTTGGAAAAACTTTCAGCTATGGCGGACTCTGCGGCCTATCATACCAATGCTGGTCGTGAGCAGGACGGATCATTGCTTCCTGTGCTTGAAAGCTTGCGGGCTGATGTATTGCGGCTGCGGTCGGTCGCTTAATTTTTGTAGCTAGTATCTTTGCTATCTAAAATCAGTTTCATTTCCGCAAAATGTGAATGAAATTGTTCCCGGTCGGCTTCCCACTCTTGAGCCGTTTTTTCGGCCACTTCATTTGACATCATATGCAATTTTTGTCCGGTCTGGTAGGCTAATACAAGATTGCGGCATGATCGTTCGAGATAGTATGTGAGATCAAAAGCCTCTGCCACTGTCGCTGCGCAAACCAACACGCCGTGGTTGCCCATCATCATAATTGATTTGTTGCCCATAAGGCGGGCAAGCCGGTCGCCTTCGTCATCAGTGTTGGCCATGCCGCCATAGCCCATATCGATTGCTACGCGGTTGAAAAAACGTGCTGTATTTTGGTCAATTGCTTTGATTTCTGGATCAGCCAGCGAGGCAATGGCTGTCGCATAAGGCGGATGCAAATGGATGATACAGCGGGCATGTGGTAGGGCGGCATGAAGCCTGCCGTGCAGGCTCCACGCCGTAAGATCTGGGGCATTGGGACCTATCATCGTGCGCTTGTCGTCACTGTTCAAAAGCAGCATCTCGGAGGCTTTGACCTTTGAAAAGTGCCGCCAGCGCGGATTCATGAGAAATTCTTTGCCGTCTTTTGAAACTGCCACACTGAAATGATTGGCCACAGCTTCGTGCCAATCATAGTGTGCTGCCAGCCTAAATGCAGCCGCAAGATCAACACGCAATTGCCATTCGTCTGCATCAGAAGGTGCACGAGCAGATTTAAAATTGGTTATATTCGTCATAATGCTGCTCCAAATAATTGCAATTAGTTTAGATGATCGATCGCATAAATACAATTAGGAGAAGCAATTGAATCTGGTTCAAAAAACATTACTCGCAAGTTTCTTGAGTTTTAGCGCCACATCAGCCCATGCAATTGAGACCGGAGTTTCGGGTGTGTGGACCAAGGGCGGTGGCGATCTTGTTGTGAATGTTCAGCCTTGCAATGGCGATAAAATTTGCGTGAAAATTGTGAATATCAAAAAAGCTTTCCATGATGATGGTACGCCACGTTTGGATGACCATAATCCAAATCCGGCATTGCGCAGCCGACCTGTGGTGGGTTTGCAAATCATCATTAGTATGGGTTCCACTGGTCCAAACACCTGGAAAGGAAAACTCTATAATTCTGATGACGGCAAAACCTACACAGCCTACGCCAAGCTTCAGGGGAATGCCCTTGAGGTAAAGGGCTGTTGGGGGCCGTTTTGTAAAACGTTGAATTTTGCGCGGTAAAGTATAAAGATGCACCCGAACACACTATAAAGTTGAAGTGATGAAATTCCACGCTCGTAAATTATTTGTAGGCCTTTGTGCGCTCATGCTTTGCAGTGGGCCAGTACATGCCGTGGACCCGGCTTTGGACAAGCTGCCTTTCTTGAAAAAATTTCAACTGGCAAAAGCTGGTGATCCTGATGCTAAAATGGCGGTAGCTGAGGCTTACGAAACTGGTATTGAAGCCAAACAAGACGCCGCAAAGGCTGCGAAGTGGTATCGTGAAGCAGCATTGGCCGGAAATGTTGAAGCGCAATTCAGGCTTGCTAAATTAGTGAGCGTTGGGGCACCGGGATTAATTGCCGATAAACCGACTGGTTTGAAACTTTTACAATCAGCGGCAAAACTTGGCCATGCGGGCGCCCAAAATCTTTTTGGTCAGATGCTGCAAAATGGCGATGGTATCGCCAAAGACGAAAAGGCCGCTGTGGAGTGGTATTTGAAATCAGCTGCCCAAAATTATGCAGTGGCACAAAATAATCTTGGTGTGATGTATCTTAGAGGCTTGGGCACAGAGCGCGATCTGGTTAAAGCGTTTTCGGCATTTGAAAGTGCAGCAAAAGCCAATGATGGTTGGGGCTTTAATAATCTCGGTGGTATGTATGAGATGGGCTGGGGCACAACCAAAAATCTCGAAAAAGCAAAAGAAAATTATAGTTTGGCTCTCGCGCACGGTATAGCCATGGCCGACCAAAACTTAAAGCGGTTGAGCGCATTAACGGTTAAGACAACTCCATAATCCTAACCTTTTGCTAACCACATAATTTGACTTAAATTTTACGCAAAAAGGGCAAAACACTCCGGACTGGTATTTTTACCACAGGAGTTTTGCAATGCGTTTGATCGTCAAAAATATCATGTTAGGTTTGACCTGCGCAGTGCTGCTTTCGGCTTGTTCAAGTCACCATAAATATCACTCACCATCGAAATCTAATAAATACGCCAACGGTCTTGATCCGTTCGCAGGAACCGGAAGTCCATATTATAAAGGTAGAGGCGCTATTCCTTTTGCTGGTGGCCGTTATCAAGTGGGGAAACCTTACCAAGTAGCTGGCCGAACATTCACCCCGCACGAGCAACCTGGCTATGATAGAAAGGGCAAAGCCTCTTGGTATGGTGAGGCGTTCCACCGCCGCATGACTTCAAATGGCGAGTATTTTGATATGGCCACATTGACGGCGGCTCACGCCACTTTGCCATTGCCAAGCTATGCCAAAGTTACAAATCTTGAAAATGGCAAAACAGTTGTGGTGCGGATCAATGATCGCGGCCCGTTCGTTAGCACGCGCATTCTCGACGTGTCTAAACGTGCTGCTGATGCATTGGGCTATCGCAATCAAGGAACGGCCAATGTTCGTGTGCAGTTGATTGGTCCAGCGCCATTGAATGACCGTGGAGGCAGGCAAGTGCTCGCTTTAAATGAAGCCATGAACAATGGTGCGTCGCTCAACCAACTGGCATCGCTATCACAAAATGAAGATGTGCAAGTTGCTGAGATTGCACCACGCAAGAAGCGTGCTTCCGCTGTTGAACAGGTCGCTTTTGAACCTGAGCCGCAAAAAGCATTCAACGCTGGATATATCGTGCGTGTGGCAATTTTTCACGACCTTGAAACCGCCAGCGAGGCTTATCAAGTCGTGGCAAATATGGGCCCAACCCAAATTATAAAAGCAGTTGGTGCCAACGGCCCGTTATACCGCGTGCAGATTGGACCGCTGGATAATGAGCAAGATGCGCAATCAACTTTAGAGAATGCAATTACGTCTGGTTTTGAGAACGCACGGATTGTTGAAACACAGATTACGCAAGTGTCATCAAACTAAAACTTTTCTTAAGTTTACAAATCTGTAATGTTGCAATGGTGGCGAAGATTTGAACTTGCCATCGGCGTTTGATTGAACGATGAAGGGGACATGAAACGTCTCTTTTCACTTTTTCTTTTGTTAAATTTGTGCGGCGTTACACCAGCGCAAGCTGGCGTTTTTCTTGAAGAATTGACGTGGCCTGAATTGCGCGCAGCAATAGAGCAGGGGTCCACGACGGTGATCATACCCATTGGCGGCACTGAACAAAACGGCCCGGCCATGACATTGGGCAAACACAATATTCGAGTAAAAATTCTGGCTGAAAAAATTGCTTTGAAGCTCAGTCACACACTTGTGGCACCCGTCATGGCCTATGTGCCTGAAGGCTCAATTGATCCACCAACTGCGCATATGAAGTTTCCAGGCACATTGACTGTTCCTGATGCGGTGTTCAATCAGCTTTTGGAATCTGCTGCGAAAAGTTTAAAACATGCTGGCTTTAAGAACATCGTGTTGATTGGTGACCACGGCAGTTATCAAAGCAATGAAATGTTGGTTGCCGAAAAGCTAAACAGGCAATGGGCCAAATCTGGCGTTCGTGCCTTTGCCGCTGTGCAATATTATTCAACTTCGCAAGGTTCCTATGTTGATGCACTGGAAGCCAAGGGCTTTGCTAAATCTGAAATTGGCACGCACGCGGCTTTAGCCGATACGTCACTGCAATTGGCGGTGGCTCCAGAAACCGTTCGAGTGGAAAAACTGAACGATAGCAGGGGTGCAATTGATGGGGTTTATGGCGGCAGCCCTAAAAATTCATCCGCCGCACTTGGCCAGTTGGGGGTTGACCTCATTGTGGCTGAAACGGTATCGGCAATCCAAGAATTCATCGCCAAGAAATAAATCAAAAGGGTTAGTCTGTGTTGGTCGGCTTAAAATTATCAAGTATTGTGTTTTTGCTGAGCGCAATATTGAACACTGCTGAGGCTGTTGATACCTCTGCGCCAGTTGTAAATATCTATAGCGAAATTGGCAGTGATAAACTCAGCCCAGTTGTGGCAAGTGCATTGCCCCGCATTTATGTGCCGAACCATTCATCTAACACCGTCAGCGTAATCGATCCGGCAACACATAAAGTGGTGGATACTTACCGGGTGGGTCAAGGCCCGCAGCATATTATCCCGTCGTGGGATTTAAAAACTTTATGGGTTGCCAACACGGCCAATCAAACCACCAATGGGAGTATGACGCCGATCGATCCTGTTACAGGCAAGCCAGGTAAAAACATTGCGGTTGATGATCCTTATAATGTGTATTTCACCCCAGATGGCAGTTCAGCCATTATTGTTGCCGAAGCTTATCGCCGGTTGGATTTTCGTGATCCTGTGACCATGAAATTGCAGTCCAGCATCGCCACGCCGATCTGCGAAGGTATCAACCACGCGGATTATTCGGCCGATTATTCGTTTATGGTTTTTACGTGCGAATTTGGCCCCATCAGCGTGATCAAAATTGATATGAAGACGCGAAAGCTGGTTTCGGGTTTCACATTTTCAAAGCCGGGTATGCCGCAAGATGTGCGGCTTTCTCCTGATGGTAAAACTTTTTATGTAACCGACATGATGACTGACGGCGTGTTTCTGATCGACGCTGAAACCTTCAAGGAAACAGGATTTATTGCGACTGGCAAAGGGGCTCATGGCTTGACCACCAGTCGAGATGGAACGCGGCTTTATGTTGGCAATCGTGGTTCCAACCGGATGCCGGACAAGGCTGGTGGACCCGGCAGCGTTTCGGTGATTGAATTTGCGACCAACAAAGTTGTAGCGCAGTGGCCCATACCAGATGGTGGCAGCCCGGATATGGGCAATGTGACGGCTGACGGTAAAGAGCTGTGGCTGGCAGGGCGCTATGACGGCGAAGTTTATGCGATTGATACGACGACCGGAGCAGTGATCAAAATTAACGTAGGCATTGAGCCGCACGGCCTGACAGTGTGGCCACAACCCGGGCGGTTTTCGCTCGGTCACACTGGCAACATGCGCTAGGCCGAATGGCCGTTAACCAAATTTAAACCCTTTTCTTTACTTAGGCGGAACCCGCAGTTAACCTTTTGTTAATGAATGCAGGGGCTGCTGGTGTTAAGAAAAGCGTTGATCACTTCTTTGGTTTTAGTTTTGGCAAACAGCGCGTCGTTTGCTAGCCAAGCATCTAATATGAAAGTGTTTGGCAAGTCGCTTCCACCTGTAGGTTACGTTGAATTTTGCTCGCATGGTCAAGCTGAATGCCAATTCAAAGGTCGTGACGCTAAGCTGCAGCTCACACAGGAAAAATGGGATTTGTTGGCGACAGTTAACTCCTACACCAACGGCAAAATCAAACCTGAGAGCGATCAAGACCTCTATAGCATGACTGAAAAATGGACTTATCCGTCGGCAGCTGGCGACTGTGAAGATTATGTGCTTTTGAAAAAGCGTTATCTTCAAGGTCTTGGCATTCCGGCCGAAGATATGTTGATTACGGTGCTGTTGGATGAAAAAGGCGAGGGCCATGCTGTTCTCACCGTGACTACTAGCAAAGGCGATTTCATTTTGGATAATCGCCGTGATGAAATCCTGCGCTGGGATGCCACCAACTATAAGTTCCTCAAGCGCCAATCGCAAAAAGACCCCAAGCAATGGGTAAGTTTGCGTGACAAGCCTGCTCAAGTTGTGGTCAGCGCCAAATAATATCGGCAAATTGAGGGGCGCCCCTCAAAATTCTTGCAATCGTCAAATGAAGTGCCCATAAGCAGCGCCAAATCAACATTTGGAGCTCACATGACAGCCATTCTCGATATTACCGCCCGCGAAATTCTTGATAGCCGTGGCAACCCCACAGTTGAAGTTGATGTAACTCTGGAAGACGGCTCATTTGGCAGCGCTGCCGTTCCTTCAGGGGCCTCTACAGGTGCTCACGAAGCCGTTGAGCTGCGTGACGGTGATAAATCACGCTATATGGGCAAAGGCGTTCTGAAGGCTGTGGCTGCGGTCAACGGCGAAATCTATGAAGCTTTGGCCGATATGGACGCAGAAGATCAAATTGCTATCGACAAAGCAATGATTGCTTTGGATGGCACGCCAAACAAAGCCCGCCTCGGCGCCAATGCTATTCTAGGTGTTTCGCTTGCTGTGGCCAAAGCAGCCGCTGATTCCTGTGGCTTGCCGCTGTATCGTTATGTGGGCGGTGCTTCGGCCCGCACGCTTCCTGTGCCAATGATGAACATTATCAATGGTGGTATGCACGCTGACAACCCCATCGACTTTCAAGAATTCATGGTGATGCCTGTGGGTGCGCCAACATTCAGAGAAGGCCTTCGTATGGGCGCTGAAATTTTCCATACGCTGAAAAGCGCGTTGAAGAAGGCTGGCCACAACACGAATGTGGGCGATGAAGGTGGCTTTGCTCCAAACCTGCCATCGGCAGAAGCGGCCCTTGATTTTGTGATGAAGTCGATTGAGCAAGCCGGCTTCAAAGCCGGCCAAGATATTTACCTTGCGATGGATTGCGCCGCGACTGAATTTTTCAAGGACGGCAAGTATGTTTATACTGGCGAAGGCAAAACCCGCTCGATTAAAGAGCAGGCAGAATATCTGGCTAAGCTGGCGCATGATTATCCGATTATCTCGATCGAAGACGGTTTGTCGGAAGATGATTGGGATGGTTGGAAGCAAGTGACTGATTTGATCGGCAAGACTCATCAGCTGGTCGGTGACGATTTGTTTGTAACCAACACCACCCGTTTGAAGCGCGGCATTAAAGAACATATTGCCAATTCGATTTTGGTGAAAGTCAATCAAATTGGTTCGCTGACAGAGACATTGGAAGCTGTGGAAATGGCCCATAAGGCTGGCTACTCTGCTGTAATGTCGCATCGCTCTGGTGAAACCGAAGATTCAACAATTGCTGATTTGGCAGTGGCCACAAATTGCGGTCAAATCAAAACGGGCTCGCTTGCACGTTCGGATCGGTTGGCAAAATACAATCAGCTTCTGCGCATTGAAGAGGAACTGGGCAGCCAAGCGATTTACGCAGGCCGTTCAATTCTCAAAGGCTAAACTGTTTTACCGAAAGACACGCTCAAGCCGCCGAGGCTTGAGCGTTCCAACTTAAGTTCAAAGCCATATGCCTCAGCCATATCGGCGACAATAGCGAGGCCGAGACCCGAGCCTCCAGCAGACTCGTCCAGCCTGACACCCCGTTGTAAAATTTTTGAAATCTGGTCATCAGGCACGCCTCGACCATCGTCTTCAATTTTTAAGATTCCGTTGGACCATGAGACATAAATTTGTGACTGTGCCCAATTGCGCGCATTTTCTAAAATGTTTCCGACGCATTCTAAAAGATCGCTGGGCTCCATTGTTATGGTGGCTGAATGCGGAACACTTGAGTGCCACATCAAAATTTCAGTATTGGAGGTTTTCTTCAGGGCGTTGATCATGCGTGTTACAACAGGAGCAACTTCAGTGAGTTTTACATTGTATCCACTGGCTGTTCTGGCTCTGGCAAGTTCGCGCTCTACTAACATTCGCATCTGGTCGGCATTGTCGCGAATGTCTTTGGCGTCTTTGCCCAAGCCAGAAACTTCGACGGTGTCGGCAACTGCTGCCAAAATTGTAAGTGGCGTTTTTAGGCCATGGGCCAAATTGCCAGCCCGCTGCCGAGCCTTTGTCAGTTGGTTTTCGCGAGCTAAAAGTAAACCATTGACCTCGTCGACAAGGGGCGCAACTTCTATTGGGTGCGAGCCTGAAATGTTATGTACCTCACCTTGTCTAATTTTCGCGATGTTGCCGCGCAAGACTTCCAACGGCTTTAAACCGATGAAGATTTGGAGGTAGGAGCCAGCGAGCAAGGCCAAGTATAAGATGCCGAGACCACTGATTAAGTCGTAGCCATAACTGCGCACAGGATTGTCTATTTCGACACGATCAATTGCCAAGGTTATGTCGAGTTTCCGTTCACCAGAATTAGCCGTTGGCAATGTCACGCGTTTTTCCAGGGCAAATAATCTAGTCGCGTGCGGACCGGAGATAATGTGGACGGTATCAAAGTTAGGATCTGCGTTTTCAAATTGTTTGGGAACTGGCAGATCATCATCGAACAATGATCGCGATCTCAGCACAGTCTTGCCACCTTCGTTAATCTGCCAATAAAGTCCGCCGTAAGGTTTCTGAAATCTTGGGTCACTCAATGAAGTTCGTGCCCTCAAAGCACCAGTGTCATCTACCCTGATACTTGCTGCCAGTTGGATGAAGTGGTTTTGCAGTTCCGCTATTGCTGCTCGCTCAATATGACGCTGAAATATGATATAAAAACTGATGCCTGCAAAAATAAGTGAAAGGCTAATTCCGATCGCAGCTATTATGATGAGGCGAAGTTTAAGTGAACCAGCTTTGTTCATTCCGGCTTAGCTGCAATAAAATATCCAAAGCCGCGTTTGTTTTCAATAATACCTGGGCCAATTTTGCGTCGTAACCTGCTGACTACCGCTTCGATGGCATTGGCGTCGCGGTCATGGTCGTGATCATAAAGACTGTCTGACAATTCAGAGTGAGAAACCACGCGACCATTTTGGACCACTAAATAATGGATCAACCTAAATTCAAGTGGGGTCAAATTTGCGAGAACGCCTTCTACTGATATCAGGCGCGTGCGCAAATCAATTTGCAATGACCCAACCTCAATCACAGATTGGGCTTGCCCACCAACTCTCCGCAGCAGACCACGAAGACGTGCTAGCAACTCCTGCATTTGAAAAGGTTTAGGCAAATAATCGTCGGCGCCGCTATCAATTCCTTCGACACGCTCTGTCCAGCTGCCCCGGGCTGATAAAACGACGACTGGTGTGTTAATGCCTTCAGCGCGCCAACGCCGCAAAACGCTAATACCGTCAAGCTTTGGTAGGCCAAGGTCAAGAATAATTGCGGAATAGGTTTCAGTTGAACCTCTGAACCATGCATCTTCACCATCTTCTGCAATGTCTGCGATGTAACCTGAACTGCGGAGGATATTAGCTATGTTTTTTGCTACAAGAGGCTCGTCTTCAGCGACCAGTATGCGCATTACATCTCAATCTTTTTTAAAGTCTTTGCATCAAGCAATACAGTTCGCAAAAACGCAAGCTTTGAAAGCATTTTAACTTCATAGATGTAAGCTTCATTTGCTTTCCGCAATTTTACATCCAAAACACTGCCAGGGTAAGTTAAGTCGACGTAAGTTAACAGAAGTGTCAAAGAAGCCGCATTCTGAGTCGCAATCGCGACTTGTACTTCTTCTTGATTGAGGACTTTGCCCTTGTCGGTTTTTTGATGAGATAGGGTCGTTGGCTGCCCAGAAGATGTACCAGAATTGTTTTGGCTTACAGTTCCTTGGTTAGAAGAATCATCGCTGCCGGAGTCATTCTCATCGTCATCGCTATCTTCACTGTCGTCGTGGCTGTCGCCACTATCATTGCTAGTGTCGTGGCTGTCATGTTCGTCATCACTAGCATTTGCAGTTAGCGGAAAAGCCAAGAGTGTTGCTGCGCCAAATAACACGCGCAAAGCTAACCTTCTCGATATTTCAAATTTGTCCGTCACAATAATCCGTCTGTCAAAAACTAATATAAACCGCTGTATAGAGGTATTTGGGTCCCAGATCAAATTCGATCACGAGGCGGGGCAACAAGCCTATATAGACCAATAACTTGATCTAGGACCCAAATGATGCAGACGTGTTTACCAAACTTAAGATCATCGGGCAAATGACCGGGGAAGCTCGGATGTGACGACTGCATGGGTGCCGAAGTAATTTGTAAAAACGCTACAGACTCAGTTTGGCACCTGAATGAAGGCTAGGGCGAGCTAACTGACAGAAACCTCTTCATTCTCGTCAGCGAACTGTCAGTTAACTCAATGCAGTGCCGCCGCAATTTCGCTTAGTTTTGTGGAGTGCAAGGACGTGGACATCGCTGTCTCGGCGTTTCTGAGGTGGGGAAGGAGGACCGATTGCATCTGGTTGGCAATTGGGCAGTCTGAATTGGGGTCAGTTCTGTGCATCTTAAAGACAGTTGAGTCTTCTACTGCAGCGTAGATTTCAGCCAAGGACACATCCGTTGCGATTCTGCTCAACTCAAAACCGCCTGATCGGCCAGAGGTTGAAAGCACAAGTTTGGCTTTTTCTAATTCCGACATCAGCCGGCGGATGACAACAGGATTGGTATGCACGCTGCTGGCGATGAAACTTGAGCACACAGGTCCTTTGCCCGCATTGCGTGCGAGAATGCAGAGAACATGTATGGCGACTACAAAGCGGCTGCTAGAAAGCATGGTAATTCCTTCTCACCCTAGATCAGCCTTATAGTCGAAAAAATCAAGGGATATCATGTTGGGTCGCATGGTTGGTTACGAAGTCTTAACCAAAAACCCGCCATCCAATGTCAAGGGGTATTGCCATGAGACTCGCACGATTGAGAAGTTTGGACGTTTTGGTTGGTTGTTGCTGCGTGGCGATGTTGGCTTATTTCGGATTCCATGCCTTTCACGGTGGGCGCGGCTATGGGCACCGCGATCAATTGGCCGCCCAACTTGAAGCGGTTGCAAAAGAAGCAGCGGTCATTTCCGAGCAGCGGGTGGCCATAGAGGACCGCGTGAAACTGATGCGCCCTGAGAGCATCGATCCTGATTTGTTGGATGAGCTGGCGCGGCGGGAATTGTTTTTGGGCAAACCAAACGACATTGTGGTCAAAACTTCACAGTGATTTCCTTTAGATAAACCAAAATTCAGTTAATTCTCTTTTTTGCGAGCTTTCACAAGCCTTTAGTGCTAAGTTTTTCTGATAACAGGAGAGCACCACATGGCGGTGAGATCAGCTTACTTGGCAAAAAAAGGCGATAAGCCTGTGAAAGCCAAGCCAGATTTGAAAAACTCCGGCTTATCAGCCGAGCACGAACTTAAAGCATATTACGACATGTTGTTGATCCGGCGCTTTGAAGAAAAAGCGGGTCAGCTTTATGGCATGGGGTCGATTGGCGGCTTCTGTCATTTATATATCGGTCAGGAAGCTGTTGTGGTTGGCCTTGAAATGGCAGCCATCGAAGGCGACCAGCGCATTACATCATATCGCGATCACGGCCACATGCTCGCCTGCGGCATGGACCCAAAGGGTGTCATGGCCGAACTTACGGGTAAAAAAGGTGGCTATTCGCACGGCAAGGGCGGCTCAATGCATATGTTCAGCCGCGAGAAGAATTTTTATGGTGGTCACGGTATTGTGGCAGCTCAAGTTCCGTTGGGAGCAGGGTTGGCTTTTGCCAATAAATATCGCGGCAACAAAAATGTTTCCATGGCCTATTTTGGCGATGGTGCGGCCAACCAAGGCCAAGTTTACGAAACTTTCAATATGGCTTCCATTTGGAAACTGCCTGTGATCTTCGTGATTGAAAATAACCGTTACGCAATGGGCACGTCGGCCCAGCGTTCGACGGCTGCATCAGATCATTTGGGTGCTCGCGGCGAGGCTTTTGATATTCCGTCGGAACAAGTCGACGGTATGGATGTCCGCGCTGTCAAGGAAGCCGCCGACCGCGCCATGGAACATTGTCGTTCGGGCGAGGGGCCTTATATTCTGGAAATGATGACCTATCGTTATCGCGGCCATTCTATGTCCGACCCTGCGAAATATCGCAGCAAAGAAGAAGTGCAGAAAATGCGCGAGGAGCATGATCCGATAGAGCAGGTGAAAGCCCGTCTGCTGAAATCAAACCGTGCCACTGAAGACGATTTGAAAAAGATGGATGCTGATATTCGTGAGATTGTGACAGCGGCAGCAGATTTTGCCGTAGCGGATTCCGAGCCGGATGCTTCTGAACTTTACACTGATATTTACAAAGTGACTTAAGAGTACCAAACTTCGCTTATGACCATCGCTAAAAAAATCCCCGCGACCTACGCCGATATTGAGGCCTTGCCGCCCAATATAGTGGGCGAGATTTTATTTGGCAGTTTGGTTACGCATCCACGGCCCGCACCGCGTCATGGTGCAGCGGCCTATGCGCTTGGTGGAGTTGTGGGCTCGCAATACCAATTCGGGAATAGTGGGCCGGGCGGATGGGTTTTCGTTGTGGAGCCCGAGATCCATTTTGGACCGCATGTGGTGGTTCCTGATATTGCAGGCTGGAAGTTAGAAAATGCTGCGGGTATTGCTGAAAAAGCGTGGATTGAAACGCCACCAGATTGGGTATGTGAAGTTCTTTCACCTTCAACTGAAAAATATGATCGCTCAGATAAACAACGCATCTACGCAACCTATTTGGTTGGCCATGTTTGGCACGTGAACCCGATAACCAAGTTGCTTGAGGTTTACGAACGGCAAGATAAAAATTGGTTACAGACCCATGTGTTCAAAGACCAAGAAACTGTCTCTGCTCCTCCCTTCGAATCTCTTACTTTTAACCTCGGCCTGTTGTGGCCCTTTGATCAACCTTCGACTTAGAGGCCTAATCCATGCCAACCATCCTCATGCCCGCTCTTTCTCCCACTATGGAAGAAGGCAAACTCGCCAAGTGGCTTAAAGCTGTGGGCGACAAAGTTAAGTCTGGCGATATTTTGGCCGAGATTGAGACTGATAAAGCCACCATGGAAGTGGAAGCCATTGATGAAGGTGTGCTGACGGCCATTCTGGTTCCAGAAGGAACTGAGGGCGTGAAAGTGAACGCGCCAATTGCAGTGATTGGCGAGGCTTCGGCAAGCGCTCCCCCTCCGGTCGTTCCGACCACCTCCCCCGTGAAGGGGGAGGATCAAAAAGAAAGTGCGCCTGCCTCTATATCCTCCCCCCTTGCGGGGGAGGTGGCACGAAGTGCCGGAGGGGGACTTCTCTCTGACCCCGAAATTCCACTCGGCACTGAAATGATCACCATGACGGTGCGCGAAGCATTACGCTCTGCAATGTCAGAAGAAATGCGTTTGGATAAAGATGTGTTTTTGATGGGCGAAGAAGTGGGCCAATATCAGGGTGCTTACAAAATCAGCCAAGGCATGTTGGATGAATTCGGGCCGGAGCGCGTTCTCGATACCCCAATCACCGAACATGGCTTCACGGGCATTGCCACGGGTGCAGCCTTTGCGGGCCTGAAACCGATTGTCGAATTCATGACCTTCAACTTCGCCATGCAGGCGATTGACCATATCATCAACTCTGCCGCCAAGACGCTTTATATGTCCGGCGGGCAAATGGGCTGCTCGATTGTGTTCCGGGGAGCCAATGGTGCCGCCGCTCGCGTGGGCGCACAGCACTCACAAGATTACACGGCGTGGTACAGCCAAATCCCTGGCCTTAAAGTGGTGGCACCTTATTCTGCTGCCGATGCAAAGGGCTTGATGAAAGCTGCCATCCGCGATCCCAATCCGATCATCTTCCTCGAAAATGAAATCCTTTATGGCAAGTCCTTTGAAGTGCCGAATGTGGAAGATTGGGTGGTGCCAATTGGCAAAGCACGTATTGCCCGCAGCGGCAAAGATGTCACCATCGTGTCCTTCTCCATCGGCATGACTTATGCGCTTGCCGCTGCTGAAAAGCTGGCAGCTGAAGGCATTGAGTGTGAAGTAATTGATCTTCGCACCATCCGCCCGCTGGATCTTGAAACGGTTTTGACCTCCGTGCGGAAAACCAATCGCTGCGTGTGTGTGGAGGAGGGCTATCCGCGCTTCTCGGTCACATCTGAACTTGCTGCCGAAATTATGACGCATGCATTTGATTACCTTGATGCGCCCGTGGCCCGAGTCGCTGGCAAAGATGTGCCCATGCCCTATGCTGCGAATTTAGAAAAACTGGCCTTGCCCACTGTCGATGACGTGGTGGCCGCTGTTAAAGGAGTTCTCTATGTCTGACGATCATCACCATCACGACCATTCTCACGAATCGCACCCGCATCAATTGCAACCGCCGCATGAAGTGTTTCATGATGCCAATGCTGGCGAAATTATGCGCGCTTGGATTACCAATGGTCAGCTGAGCTTGGCGCTTCATGCCATGGCATTTGGCAAGGCAGATATGTGGGGCCATGTGCTCGCTGGCGTTGCCCAGCAGGTTGCCGCTTCAATGGAAGAGATGGGCCATTCCACAACAGGCCATAATCTTGAAGTGATCCGCAAAACTTTGGTGGACGATCTTGCCAAAGCTGCTGCCAAATCTTCGGTTCTCGCTAACAAATAAAATAAGGGTTCACCCCATGCCAACTATTTTCATGCCCGCCCTTTCGCCCACCATGGAAAAGGGCAAACTTTCCAAGTGGCTTAAAAAAGAAGGCGACAAGGTGAAGAGCGGCGATGTGCTGGCTGAAATCGAAACCGATAAGGCGACGATGGAAGTTGAATGCATTGACGAAGGTGTGCTTGCTAAAATTTTAGTGGCAGAAGGCACAGAAGATGTGTTGGTGAACGCGCCGATTGCTGTGATTTTGGCTGAGGGTGAGAAGATGCCTGATCTCGCCAAAGGGACCTCATCCGGCGCTATCGCGCCACCTTCTCCAGAGGAGAAGGGAATTGCTGTTCCGGGCGAAGCTAAACTTCTACCCTTCTCCTCTGGAGAAGGTGCCCGAAGGGCGGATGAGGTCCTTTCGACAACCAGAGTCTTCGCATCGCCTCTCGCCCGTCGGCTCGCTGCACAAAAATCAATCAACCTGTCATCCATCCGCGGCTCAGGCCCGTATGGACGTATCATATCGAAAGATATCGAGACGGCGCAGGTTGCTCTCCCCAGCGCAACAGGCGCGCGAGGTGCAGTCACGGCGGGGGCAGTGACTGCACCGCCTTCGGAAGCTTCGGTGCTCAAACTCTTTGAGGAGGGCTCCTATGATCTGGTGCCGCATGACGGAATGCGCAAAACCATTGCGCGCCGCCTTACAGAGTCGAAACAAACCGTTCCGCATTTCTATGTGACCGTTGATATTTCTCTCGAAAATTTGTTGGCCCTTCGTGAGCGTCTAAATTTGCAAGCTCCAAAAGACAAAGACGGCAAGCCTTTGTGGAAAGTCTCGGTCAATGATTTCGTAATCAAGGCCATGGCCATGGCGCTGATCAAAGTGCCAGAGGCCAATGTGAGCTGGACAGAAAATAACATGGTGAAACACCACCACGCCGATGTGGGCGTTGCCGTGTCGATCCCCGGTGGCTTGATCACGCCGATTGTGCGCAAAGCCGAAACCAAAGGTCTAGCGCAAATCTCGATCGAGATGAAAGATTATGCGGCGCGTGCTAAATCGCGCAAACTCAATCCGTCGGAATATACAGGTGGTTCCACGTCCGTCTCAAATATGGGCATGATGGGCGTTAAAAACTTCCAAGCCATCGTCAACCCACCGCAAGCCACAATCTTAGCTGTGGGTGCCGGCGAACGCCGCGCCGTCGTTCGCGGCAATGAGATTGTGATTGAGCAAGTCATGTCGGTTAATCTTTCAACTGATCACCGTGCGGTTGATGGTGCGCTTGGTGCAGAGTTCTTGGGGGCGATTAAGATGTATCTCGAAGAACCGGGTTTGATGTTGGTGTGAAGGGAAAATAGATGGTAGATACCAATAGTGTTTGGCTAAGTACGGAAGCAATAAATGGCTATTTCTCCTTGGGCTCTGTAGTTGTTGGAGTAGTACTTGGTTGGGCAGGAAGTCATTGGTTGCGCAAAAAGCTTCGCATTAGAATTTTCAAAGCTCCTTTAGAAAACCTAACGGAATCAATAGAAAATTTGAAACTTGGAATTTCCGTTACGCGCAAATCTAAAAAATTGAAGGGGATCAAACGGTGTGAAGTCGGTTTGGCAAACATAGGAAACGCTGCTGTGGGTGCACTTGAGCTGCAACTGCGTTTTCCTGAACCTGTTGAATTGCTCGGTCATAATTTGGTTCTTTCGCGCAATGCCGTAAATGCCACTTTGACTGGGCCCAGTTTAAACACAGACTTAATTTCAATAGGCGTTCCTTTCATGAATCCGGGTGAAAGCGCAACTCTGCAGTTGTTCCTAGATGGTAATGTGAAGAGTTTTGCTGTCGAGTGTAGGAAAGAAGGTGTCGAAATACGAGTACTTGACGGGAACAGTTTCAAATCGACTAAGGATGTATTTTTGGAGGTTTTGGCTGAAACTTCGATGCCATTTGGTGGTGGTGCCATTACGGCTATACTCAGTAAATTGATTTTTAGGTGAGACATGAAATCCATCCTCGCATTCGGTGACTCGCTCACTTGGGGTTACAACGCGTCCACCGGGATGCGCATGGCCCATGAAGACCGCTGGCCGAATGTTTTGGCTGCTGGCCTCGCCAACAAAGCGCGCGTTATCGAAGAGGGCATGAACGGGCGCACCACTGTTTTTGACGACCCTACGACCGAGGAAAACCGCAATGGTGCAGTGGGTCTTCCCATTGCACTCAAAACCCATCAGCCACTTGATCTCGTCATCATCATGCTCGGCACCAATGATATTAAATATGCCAGCCGCTGCCGCGCCTTTGATGCTTCGATGGGCATGGAGCGTTTGGTAAACCTGACGCGCAAGCATAATTGGTCTGGCACTTATATCTGCCCGCCCATCCTCATCATGTCTCCACCTTGTTTGGTGCCCACAAAAAATGAATGGTTCAATGATTTGTGGGGCCATGCCATTGAGGAGTCGAAACTCTTCGCCCATCATTATTCTCGAATTGCGAAAGAACTGGATATACATTTCTTTGATGCGGGTTCAGTAGCTAAAGCCAGTGATGTTGATGGCGGGCATTTGGATGTGGCGGGCACGCGGGCCATTGGCGCTGCACTGGTGCCTGTGGTGAAGGGGATATTGGAGATTTGAACTTCATCGCCCTTCCCCCGTTGGGGGAAGGTGCCCGAAGGGCGGATGAGGGCTGCGATGCGGAGCATCGCAGGTGATACGAGTGAGCTTGTGGTACTGCGTTCAAGTGAACGCAGCCCTCATCCGGCGCGTTGCGCCACCTTCTCCCGACGGGAGAAGGGTGAAATTGGAGTAGATACAAATGGCCGACAATAATTTCGATATTCTGATCATCGGTGCAGGGCCGGGCGGTTATGTGACTGCCATCCGCGCGGCTCAATTGGGCTTCAAAGTCGGCCTCGTTGAACGCGAACATCTGGGTGGCATTTGCCTCAACTGGGGCTGCATTCCGACCAAGGCGTTGCTGCGCTCGGCTGAAATTTACACTTACATGAACCACGCCGCCGATTATGGCCTTTCCGCTGACAACATCAAATTTGACGCCGCCAAAGTGGTTGCCCGTTCGCGCGGGGTTTCGGCCCGTCTCACCATGGGTGTGAATGGTTTGCTCAAAAAGAACAAAGTTCAAATCATTTGGGGCGAAGCCAAGATCACAAAGCCCGGCGAGGTGGTTGTGACGGACTCCAAGAAGCCCGTAGTGCAGCCGCAAAACCCACCGCCTAAAGGCACATTAGGGGCAGGGACTTATACTGCCAAACACATCATCCTTGCCACAGGTGCGCGGCCCCGCGTGTTGCCGGGCTTGGAACATGACGGCAAATTGGTATGGTCCTATTTTGAGGCCATGGTGCCGGCCGAAATGCCAAAATCACTTCTGGTGGTTGGCTCTGGTGCAATTGGCATTGAGTTTGCGAGTTTCTACAACGCCATGGGTGTTGATGTTACTGTGGTGGAAATCATGGATCAGATTATGCCAGTAGAAGATGTGGATATTTCCAAATTCGCTCAAAAACAGCTGGAAAAACATGGGCTTAAGATTAAGCTCTCATCCAAGGTTGCAAGTTTGAAAAAGGGTGCCAACAACGTTACAGCAACGATTGAAAGCGCAGGCAAGACCGAAACTATAACGGTAGACCGGGTGATTGCGGCCACGGGCGTTGTCGGCAATATCGAAGGTTTGGGCCTTGAAGCGCTGGGCG
Source organism: Hyphomicrobiales bacterium (assembly GCA_031418535.1). GTDB lineage: Bacteria > Pseudomonadota > Alphaproteobacteria > Rhizobiales > Aestuariivirgaceae > Aestuariivirga. Next base: position 21,715 of record JANOXS010000103.1, read on the forward strand.
TGAAAACCGAAAAAGGCTGTGTGGTCACAGATGGTTTTGGCCGCACCAACGTGCCGGGGCTTTATGCCATAGGCGACGTGGCAGGCCCGCCAATGCTCGCTCACAAAGCCGAACATGAAGGGGTGATTTGCGTGGAGAAAATCAAAGGCCTTGACGCCCATCCGATGAAGAAAGATCAAATTCCGGGCTGCACTTACTGTCACCCGCAAGTGGCTTCTGTGGGCCTCACTGAAGCCAAGGCGAAGGCCGCTGGCTTTGACGTGAAAGTGGGCAAGTTCCCGTTCCTCGCCAATGGCAAAGCCATTGCGTTAGGTGAAGACCAGGGCCTGATCAAAACGGTCTTCGACGCAAAGACGGGCCGCTTGTTGGGCGCGCATATGGTTGGCGCTGAAGTCACTGAGTTAATCCAAGGCTATGTGATCGCCATGGGCCTTGAAACCACTGAGCAAGAATTGATGCACACAGTGTTCCCGCATCCAACCTTATCCGAAATGATGCACGAAAGCGTCCTTGATGCTTACGGTCGCGTTATCCATATGTGATGGACGGAGTTTTAAAGATGGATTCGAAGAACGTAATTATCGCGGTGCTCATGGGGCTTGCTGCTGGCTGGCTGGCCAGTTGGATTGTGGGCGGTTATGGCATTGTGCAATATCTCATCAGTGGAATTTTAGGTTCCTTTGTCGGCTCCTTTGTTTTAAACAAAGCCGGCGTTAATCTAGGAATTAAAAATGAGATTGGGCGCGATATAGCTACAGCAACAATTGGCGCCATCATCGTGATGATCATCGCCAGAATATTACATTAAGTGGGAGACTAAAATGCAAGGCATTATGGATATTGGAAGTGTTGGTTTTTGGGGCACGATTTTAATCGGTATTTTGGCTGGCTGGATTGCTGAAAAAGTGACGGGCTCAAACATGGGCCTGATTATGAATCTGATCACGGGCATCATCGGTTCGTGGATTGGTTTCTTTGTGGCCAATGCTGCTGGCATTCAACTGGGTGAAATTTTCCACGGCTGGTTCCTTGGCAATTTGGTGGTGTCTGCTGCCGGTGCCATTATACTCTGCTTGCTGCTCAAAGTTTTGCGCGGTCGCCGATAAACCTGAATGACCACAATTCTCGACACACTTCGTCCGCGACATCCGGAAAAAGCCAATCGCCCTGAAACCCCAATCCTGCGCAAGCCGGATTGGATCAGGGTGAAGGCTCCGGGCTCGGCTATCTATGCCGAAACGCAGAAAATTGTGCGCGAGAATAAATTGGTGACAGTCTGCGAAGAAGCAGGCTGCCCCAACATTGGCGAATGTTGGTCAAAAAAACACGCAACATTTATGGTGATGGGTGATACCTGCACCCGGGCTTGTGCATTCTGCAATGTAAAAACCGGAATGCCGGATCCTCTTGATGTGAGTGAACCAGACCGCGTGGCCGATGCTGTTCATCGCATGGGGCTTTCACATTCAGTGATCACGTCAGTGGACCGCGATGATTTAGCTGATGGCGGGGCGCTGCATATTGCGCAAACGGTTTTAGCAATTCGCAAGCTTTCGCCTGCCACTACAATTGAAGTTTTGACACCTGATTTTTTAAAGAAATCTGGCGCGCTTGAAATGGTGGTTGAAGCGCGGCCTGATGTGTTCAATCACAATCTTGAAACTGTGCCCGGCCTCTATTTGAAAATTCGCCCGGGTGCGCGGTATTTCCATTCGCTGCGTTTGCTCGAACGGGTGAAAGAACTTGACCCGCAGATGTTTACCAAATCTGGGATCATGGTGGGCCTTGGTGAAACCCGCGAGCAAGTGATGCAAGTGATGGATGATATGCGGTCAGCTGGTATTGATTTCATTACGATCGGACAATACTTGCAGCCCACGCGCAAACACGCGGCCATTGATCGTTTTGTGACTCCTGACGAATTCAAATCATACGAAACATTGGCTTATTCCAAAGGCTTTCTGATGGTGTCATCGTCACCACTCACGCGGTCGTCACATCATGCAGGTGATGACTTTGCGAAGCTTCGTGCCGCGCGTGCTGCAAAATAATGCCGCATTTCACGACGACGCGCCGCGTGAATTTAACAGCGCTGCAAGCTTTTGCGATTGCAGCCGATGTGAATGCCTATAAAGATTTTCTGCCGTTGCTTAAGCGCTCCGTCATTCGTGGCGAGCGTGTTAAGTCAGGCGACACTGAGGAGTTTGACGCAGATCTACAGATTGCAATTGAGAAGTTGAATGTGAGGGAAAGCTTCACCAGCCATGTAACAACTGATCTTGCAAATTTGTCGGTGACAGCAACGTCAAGTGATGGGCCTGTGAAAGCATTGAAAGCTGTTTGGAAAATTGTGGCAGTCGGCAACAGTTCGTCTGATGTGACCATCACCATGGATTACACGCTGAAAAATAAGATGCTGCAAATGGTGGCTGGTGGTCTGATGGAGTTTGCGACGCAAAAAATTATGCAAGCCTTTGAAGATCGCGGGCGAGAACTTTATGGCTCACTTGTGAGCTGATCCAGCACCATTTGGAGGGCTACTCCAACAGCCAATTTCCGGATAACGCCGCGCTCCACCTGACCAAAATAATGAAATTTTGAAATAGTTTCTTCTCGCGTGGCCAATGCAAAATGCACCAGACCTACAGGCTTTGAGTCACTTCCGCCGCTTGGCCCAGCAACACCAGTGATTGAAATTGCTATATCTGCAGCTGAATTTAAAAGTGCCCCTTGAGCCATGGCAATTGCCACTTCTTCACTAACTGCACCAAATTGTGTGATCAAATCATAGGCCACGCCAAGTTGCTCGACTTTGGCAGCGTTTGAATAGGTGACAAATCCGCGATCAAAGATAGCCGATGACCCTGCAATATCTGTAATGGCAGCAGCCACCATGCCGCCGGTGCAACTTTCAGCAGTTGCGAGTTTTAGTCCGTGTACGGATAATTCGTCGAAGACTTGTTGGACAAGGCTCATAACGGCAGCCGCACTGTTACCGTTGCAAAGGCTGCCATGCCTTCTTCACGGCCAATTGCTCCTAATTTTTCTGTCGTTGTCGCCTTAATTGCGATACGGTCTGGAGCAAGCTGGAGGAGCGGTGCTAGAACGGCTTTCATTGCGGTGATGTGCGGTGAAATTTTGGGCGCTTCAGCCAAAATGGTAATATCGATATTGGCAAAAATACCACCGCGGGCGGCCAACAGAGACACGGCCCTTTCCACAAAAATAGAGGACGCTGCATTTTTCCATTGCATATCGCTCGGTGGGAAATGCGTTCCAATATCGCCTTCACCAATTGCGCCAAGAATCGCATCGGTTAACGCATGCAAGGCCACATCAGCATCGGAATGGCCTTTCAGTTTGTGCGTATGAGGAATAGCAACGCCGCAGAGCGTTACAGAATTACCCTTTTCGAAGATGTGAAAATCAATTCCCTGACCGGTTCTGATATCGGGCAGATTTGCAAACTTCCGTACATTCAGTTCGCGATCAGCGAGCTCAATATCAGTGCTGGTTGTAAGTTTCTTGTTTTGCTGTTCACCTGCAATAATCTTCACTTTCATACCTGCATATTCGGCAACGGCAGCGTCGTCCGTTAAACCGAGTTGATTGTCAAATGCCGCTTGGCGATGAGCCGCAAGAATTTTATCATATGCAAAACCTTGGGGCGTTTGTACAAACCACATTCCTGAACGGTCAATGGTTTTCGATATGATGCCACCCGGCGCAAATTTCATGGTATCGGCCACAGGAAGACCGGGCACAACTGCGGAAACGTCTTCTAGTTCAGTGATGATTCTGTTCAAAAGGTTGGCGCTGATGAACGGCCTTGCCGCATCATGAATCAGAACTTTTGTTGGGTTAAAAGTTGCGCAGGCCTCCACGCCAATTCGGCAAGAATCTTGGCGGGACGAGCCGCCAGTTACGGCGGGTGGAACATCTAAACTCTCAATGGCCTTGGCATAAAGAGCTTCATGGCCAGCTCCCACCACGACCTGAACATGTGAAATTTCAGAATGGTCGAGAAATGATTTTAATGTCCACCAAATCACAGGTTTACCGCCAATGAGTTGATATTGCTTCGGTATTTCCCCGCCTGCACGAAGGCCACTGCCGCCTGCCACTATAACTGCCGCTACTGTCATAAATTTGGCATAGAGGATTCCTGCGCAAATGAGAACGCTCGATTGTTACTTTTATGCTTGACCTTGTTGCAGTGCAGCGTAAGCTGGCTAAAATTTAATCGTATGGCGGCACTGCTTAATTAATGAGCATCACAATTGGAAATATAAAAACGCGCAATAACGTCTTCTTGGCGCCGATGTCAGGCATCACAGACGAACCATTTCGCAAAGTGGCCCACGCTGCTGGGGCGGGCTTGGTTGTGTCTGAAATGGTTGCTTCAGAAGAACTGGTGCGCGAGCGCCCCGATATGATGCGGCGGGCTTTGGGTGCCAAAGATGTGCAGCCTTTTGTGATTCAGTTGGCGGGCCGGGAAGCCAAGTGGATGAGCGAAGGTGCAAAAGTTGCGCAGGGCATGGGTGCCGATATTATAGATATCAATATGGGTTGCCCGGCGCGGCAGGTTACTGGTGGTCTATCTGGCTCGGCACTGATGCGGAATTTAGATCATGCACTTACTTTGATTGAAGCAACGGTGGCCGCGGCAAAGGTTCCCGTCACCTTAAAAATGCGCCTTGGCTGGGATGATAAATCACTGAACGCGCCAGAATTGGCCCGCCGTGCCGAGCAAGCAGGGGTGGCTTTAATCACGGTTCATGGTCGGACCCGCTGCCAGTTTTATACAGGCAAAGCGGATTGGAAAGCCATTCGCGCGGTGCGCGATGTGATTTCTATCCCCTTGATTGCCAATGGCGATGGGGAAACAGCTGAAGACGCATTAGCCATGATGAAAGCATCTGGCGCTGATGGCGTTATGTTGGGCCGATCAACTTATGGCAGACCGTGGTGGCCGGGCGTTGTTGCCAACGCCCTCAAGCCAGGAAGCGGCATTGCTGCACCAAGTTTAGTTGAAGAATGCACTTACTTGCTTGCGCAACAAGACGACACACTTTTGCTCTATGGTTCGATACTGGGTAACCGTACATTTCGCAAACATTTAGGATGGGCCATCACACGCTTGGCCAATCGATACTTGATATCGAGCGAACAGGCTGAAGGTTTACGCCGCACACTTCTGACTGAAAAAGACAATGCCGTCGTGCGCTTTGGTCTTTCTGAACTTTATCAATCACAATTGTTGAGGGCCGCATGACACGTGATCCGCTACCAGCATTAAATTCAATTTTTGAAGCCATGCCAAATCCTTTGATTGTTTTGGATGAAAGCAATCGCATCTGCATGATTAACAGTGCGTGTGAAGATTTTTTCCAAACCAGTAAAGCTGTTTTGTTGCGCCATAGTTTTTCGGATCTCATTCCATTTGCCAGTCCGGCACTACACGCAGTGCAGCAGCTGCGAGAATTGGGCGGTGTGGTCAATGAATATGCTATTGCCGTGGGCACGCCGCGCATGGGCGGGGAGCGCATTGTGGATTTACAGACTGCAACTATTGGCGATGACCCGCGTTTTATCATGGTCATTTTGTTGCGTCGATCAATGGCACAGAAGTTTGATATGCAGCTGTCGCATCAGGGCGCAGCTCGATCCGTATCTGGCATGGCTTCAATGCTGGCCCATGAAATTAAAAACCCACTTTCAGGCATTCGAGGTGCAGCTCAATTGTTAGAACCTGGGCTCGCAGATGCCGACCGCAGCTTGGCTCGATTGATCTGTGATGAAACAGACCGGATTCGCGATTTGGTTGACCAAATGGAAGTGTTTTCTGATGAGCGCCCGCTCGATAGCCAGCCGATCAACATTCACGTTGTCTTGGACCGCGTGAAGCAATTGATTAAAGCAGGTAGCGATGTGGAAATATCATTGGTCGAAGACTACGATCCATCTTTGCCTGCGGTAAATGGTAACCATGACCAATTGGTGCAGGTGTTTCTTAATCTTGCTCGCAATGCCGTTGATGCTGTGACAGCAAACGAAGACTCCCGCGAAATTATTTTTACCACTGCGTTTCGCTCCGGCATGAAGCTTTCGGTTGCGGGGTCGCCTGAAAAAATTTCATTGCCCTTGGAGGTTTGTATCCACGACTCCGGATCGGGAATTCCTGATGAATTGCTGCCACATATTTTCGATCCATTCGTAACCAGTAAGCCGCACGGCAAAGGCCTGGGCCTTGCATTGGTGGCGAAAATTGTGCGCGATCACGGCGGCGTGGTGGAATACAAACCGCGCGAAAGAGGCTCAACATTTCGAGTGTTGTTGCCGCTCTTAAAGAAAGCTGAACCCCCAACTGTTAAAACGAAAAAGGATTAATGCTGTGAGTGTCAAAACCGTTTTGCTGGTTGACGATGACAGTGCCATTCGTACCGTGCTTACCCATGCTCTTACAAGGGCAGGATATGCGGTGCGCGCGACGGCCACGGCCACAAACCTTTGGCGTTGGGTTTCTGATGGCGCCGGTGATATTGTTGTGACCGACGTGGTTCTTCCCGACGAGAATGCTTTTGATGTTTTGCCGCGCATCAGAAAACTACGACCGAATTTGCCAGTTATTGTGATGAGTGCGCAGAACACTATAATGACCGCCATTCGTGCCGCTGAACTTGGTGCCTATGATTATCTGCCAAAACCTTTTGATATCAATGTTTTGGTGCAGACTGTTGGGCGTGCAGTTGAACAGTTGAAAAAGACTTCAAATCCGAAAGTTGCTGAAAAGTCCGAGAACCTGCCGATCATTGGTCGTTCTAGCGCAATGCAAGATATTTACCGCATGATTGCAAGGCTAACCCAGACTGATCTTACGGTGACGATTGTGGGCGAAAGTGGAACTGGCAAAGAGTTGGTTGCGCGCGCATTGCATGATTATAGCAAACGCAAAAAGGGTGCTTTTGTTGCTGTGAATATGGCGGCTATTCCGCGTGAATTGATTGAGTCCGAATTGTTTGGCCATGAGAAGGGCGCTTTCACAGGTGCCACGTCGCGCATTGCTGGGCGCTTTGAACAGGCAGAAGGAGGCAGTCTTTTTCTGGATGAAATTGGAGATATGCCACTTGAAGCGCAAACCCGTTTGCTTCGGGTGTTGCAGGAAGGTGAATATACCACCGTGGGCGGCTCACAACCGATCAAGACCAATGTTAGAATTATTACAGCGACCCACCGCGATTTAAGACGCTTGATCAATCAGGGACTTTTTCGCGAGGATTTATATTTCCGTCTCAATGTCGTGGCGTTGCGTTTGCCACCGCTTCGGGACCGTACCGAAGACGTGCCAGACCTTGTGCGCTATTTTCTGGAAGGGGGCACAAAGATCGGCTTGCCAGTTAAAGATATCTCGCCGGAGGCAATTGAGAAACTCAAGCTTTACAAATGGCCGGGCAATGTTCGTGAGCTTGAAAACTTGATCAAGCGACTGATGGCCATGGAAGTTAATGATACGATTGGTGCAAGTTCAGTCGAAAAAGAATTGTCGAGCCACACAAGTTCCGACTCTGCGGCAGATGATTTTTCGACGGCGGATAATCTCGCAGGCTATATGGAACACTATCTCACGCAGTATTTTGCGTCCTTCCAAGGCTTGTTACCGCCTGAAGGGCTGTACGAACGGATGTTAGCGGAAATGGAGCCACCCCTGTTGCGGGCGAGCCTTGTGGCCACGAATGGAAATCAATTGCGTGCAGCAGATCTTCTAGGAATTAATCGCAATACGCTCCGAGCAAAGTTAAAAGAGCGCAATATCAATGTTATACGTGGGCTTTCATAAGTTGAATGTTAGGCAGACGGTTGTAACAGAAATATCACACAAGGGTTGATCACGGGCCCCGCAACCGTGCTAGTCTGGTAGCATGTTAAAACGCATTGATGTGACGATTCCTCAAAGGTTGCGCGGTCTCTCAGGTTGGGCGGCGCTGACTTTAGTTGTGCTTGGGACGTTGACAGGTCTGACAACCTTTTTGCTTTTAACGGGGGTTACGTCAGTTGAGCTCGATGAACGGATCATCCGAAATTTAGGGTATGCCAATGGTGCTTTGGCCCTTCTGATGGGCGCAATGATTGCCGGACAAGTGGTGCATTTGTTGGTGGCCCGGCAGCGCGGCACGGTTGGAACGGGTCTTTATATCAGATTGGTTTCGCTTTTAAGTTTGGTTGCCTTGTTGCCCGCAATTCTCTTTGCGGTTTTTGCGGCAGTGACTTTGAACAAAGGCTTTGACGCGGCATTTTCAGACCGCACAAAATCAATTGTCGATACAGCAGCGTCCGTTGCTGAAGCTTATGTATATAACGCAACTGAAGCCACGCGCAGTGATATTGCCAGTATCTCTGCTGATCTGGTGCAACAATTGCCAGATTTTAATAATGACAGGCCGACCTATTTGAGGCGTGTCGCTCGCCATGCGGCTTTGCGCAACTTGTCTGCGCTCTATGTTTTCAACTCTGTCACAAAAACCATTGAAGCCAACATCACGGCTACTGAAACCATCAAATTTTTTGCACCGAGTGCCGAAGATATAGCAAAGGCCGACAAAGGCGACATTGTGTTAATGCCACCACCACGCGGCGGCAACTTGGTTCGGTGTCTCATAAAATTACAAGGCTATCCGGCTGAATACCTTTATGCCTACCGTGTTTTATCGCCAGTGGTGATTGCTCAGCTTGTTAAAACTCAAGATGCAAAAGCAGAATATGATAGTTCTTTGGCACAGCGGCAAAGCACGCAGCTTACGTTTGCCTTGGTCTATGCCATGGTGAGTTTGGTGTTCTTGCTGGCTTCGATTTGGGCAGGGCTTTGGTTTTCAGATCGTTTGGTTGCACCCATTGTGCGGCTTCTCAAAGCCGCTCGAAATGTAGCGCAAGGCGATTTCAACGCCAAGGTTCAAGTGATAGATGGACCGGGTGATTTGATGACCTTGTCACAAACATTTAATATGATGACTGATCAAGTTCGCCTTCAGCGCGACCAACTTGTTGACACCAATAGTCAACTCGATGATCGGCGCAGGTTTACTGAAGCGATGTTGGCGGGCGTCAGCGCTGGGGTGATTGGCATTGATGCAGATCACAAGATTTCGCTCGTAAATAGATCGGCACTCGCTTTACTTGGACGAACTGAAGCTAAATTACTTGGTCAACCTTTAGAGACAGTCTTGCCCGAAATGGCAGCCATCTATGAGGTTGCATTGTCGAGGCCAACAGGTTCCGCTGAAGGTCAGATAGACATGCAAGTGGCTGGACTCGATTCAAGTTTTATTGTTCGCATCACGACCGAACGTTCCGACGCTGTGGAGCATGGATACGTGCTCACATTTGATGACATTACCCAGCTTGTGTCGGCGCAAAGAAACTCTGCGTGGTCGGATATTGCGCGTCGTATTGCACACGAAATTAAGAATCCACTGACACCTATTCAACTTTCAGCCGAGCGCCTCAAGCGCAAATACTTGAAAGAAATTAAAACGGATCGTGATGTGTTTGAACAATGCACAGACACAATCATCCGGCAAGTGGGAGACTTGGGGCGCATTGTAGATGAATTCTCGTCCTTCGCTCGAATGCCGAAAGCTGTGCCGGAACACAATGTTCTGACCTCAGTTGTGCGCGAAGCCACTGTGCTGCAACGGGTTTCAAATTCCGAGATTGATATTGTGATTTTGGAACATGAAGAAAATTTGGCTTTTGCTTTTGACAGAAGATTGATTACTCAAGCGATTACGAACCTTGTGAAGAATGCCAAAGAGGCCATCGAAGCGCGGGAAAAGCCAAAGACCAAAGGGCGCATTTGTGTGGAAAGCGGCATGGAGCAAAATCTGCCCTATTTGCGCGTAACGGATAATGGTATTGGCTTGCCGCAGGAAAACCGCAACCGATTGGCAGAGCCCTATATGACGACGCGGGAAAAAGGCACAGGCCTTGGACTTGCTATTGTAAAACGCATCATGGAAGAACACGGTGGTCGACTTAGACTTGCTGATGCTGAAACCGGCGAGGGCGCCAGCATAACATTATATTTTGCTCCACTGCATAAAACTGCACTTGTTGAAAGTTAATCGGAAAACGAATGGCCGCTGATATTTTAATTATTGATGACGAAGCTGATATCCGAATGCTGGTTGCTGGCATTTTGCAAGATGATGGCTACGAGACGCGGCTTGCGCATAATTCAGATGCAGCACTCTCCGAAATTGCCACCCGCAAGCCTTCGATGATTATTCTCGATATCTGGTTGCAGGGATCAAAGTTAGACGGCTTGGATCTGCTTTTAGAAATAAAGCAATTGCACCCCACTTTGCCCGTGGTGATTATTTCTGGTCATGGCAACATTGAGACTGCTGTGGCCGCCATCAAAAGAGGCGCATATGAATATATCGAAAAGCCCTTTAATGCTGATCGATTGGTTTTGGTTGTGGGACGCGCGCTGGAAGCCACACGCTTAAAACGAGAAAATGAAGACTTGCGGGGGCGAGCCGGGCTTAACCATGAGCTTATCGGAAACTCGGCTTCCATTCGTCAATTGCGACAATTGTTGAAAAAAATTGCGCCTACGAATAGTCGCGTTTTAATTACTGGACCTATGGGTTCTGGCAAAGAATTGACAGCCCGAGCACTTCACGAAATGTCGCAACGCGACAAAGGTGCCTTTGTGGTTTTGAGTGCGGCGACGATGGCGCCGGAACATTTGGAAGAGGAACTGTTTGGGGTGGAGCAGGGGCCAGACCGCCAGCCGCGCATTGGTGCGCTTGAAGAAGCCCACGGCGGTACTCTTTATATTGATGAAATTTCAGATATGCCGATGGAAACCCAAGCCAAAATCTTGCGGGTTCTCCTCGACCAAACTTTCCAGCGCGTAGGCGGGGTTAAGAAAGTTAAAGTTGATGTCCGTATCATTTCGTCGTCTTCAAACGATCTTGCGGCAATGATCGTTGAGCAAAGATTTAGAGAAGATTTGTACCACCGTCTTGGGGTGGTGCCTGTGCGGGTGCCGGGCTTGAATGAGCGACGCGAAGACATTCCCGAACTGCTTGAGTATTTTTCAAAAGTGTTTTCCGCCGCATCAGGTCAAGCGCAACGGCGTTTTTCCAATGATGCTATTGCGGTTTTGCAAACAAGAAATTGGCCGGGCAATGTGCGCGAGTTGCGCAACAATGTTGAACGCGTTTTAATTCTTGCTTCCGGCGATGCTCAGGATGAAATTTCACCGGACATGATGCCTGCAGAAACGTTGGCAAGTGGAGCACATACCGGGTTTAACAGTGAACAACTTCTCACTTTGCCACTTCGAGAAGCAAGGGAAGCGTTTGAGCGCGACTACATTGCCTCACAGTTGTCACGATTTGGCGGCAATATTTCGCGGACTTCAACGTTTATCGGAATGGAACGATCAGCTTTACACAGAAAAATCAAGATGTTAGGCCTCACTTCTCGTGATGACGAAGCCACATAAGGAGCTCGCTTTTGTCTTGGTTGGAACTGTGCTATTGAAATTATCTGCCTGAATCTAAAAACAACAAAAACGGAAGCTATTATGGCACAAGAAAAACAACAAAATTTACAAGACACTTTTCTCAATCATCTGCGCAAAACCAAAATGCCGGTTACGGTATTTTTGGTGAATGGTGTTAAACTTCAAGGTATTATCACTTGGTTTGATAATTTTTCAATGTTGCTGCGCCGCGATGGCGTTTCGCAATTGGTTTATAAACATGCCATATCCACCATCATGCCCGGCGGCCCGATCAGCCTGTTTGACGATGAGAATCAAAGTTCGTGACCGTTAAAAAACACGTAAAAGCAGGCGGCGGTGTAGATTTTCAAATTGAAGGACCAGAGCTTACCAAAGCTTTAGTGGTTCATGTCGAGCGCAAGAAGCGCGAAGTGGGCAATTCGTTTGACAGAAACGCCCAGAGCAAACTTGATGAAGCCATTGGTTTAACTGAAGCCATCGATCTCGAAATCGTTGACACTATGATCGCACCCTTGGTGCAACCGAAGCCCGGCACATTTTTGGGCACAGGCAAAGTTGCAGAAATTGGGAAGCATGTTGAGGCAATTGAAGCTGAACTTGTGGTGGTCAATGCCCAGCTTTCACCTATTCAACAGCGCAATTTGGAAACGGCATGGAATGCCAAGGTTTTGGATCGAACGGGTTTGATTTTGGAGATCTTCGGTCGTCGCGCCACCACTAAAGAAGGCATTTTGCAAGTTGAACTTGCGCATCTCAATTATCAAAAATCTCGGCTTGTGCGGTCATGGACCCATCTTGAGCGCCAACGCGGCGGCTTCGGCTTTTTGGGTGGTCCTGGCGAAAGCCAGCTGGAAATGGATCGTCGCTTGATTCAAGAACGCATTTCGAAAATTGAAGGCGAACTTGAAACCGTTGTGAAAACCCGTGACCTGCACCGCAAGGGCAGGGAGCGCATTCCTTATCCGATTGTGGCTTTGGTGGGTTATACCAATGCTGGCAAATCCACTTTGTTCAACAAACTCACTGATGCAAATGTTTTGGCTAAGGATTTGCTGTTTGCAACGCTTGATCCAACGATGCGCAACATCACACTGCCGAGCAGCCGCAAAATTATTCTGTCGGACACAGTCGGCTTCATCTCAGAATTGCCGACTTCGCTGATTGCTTCGTTTCGCGCCACACTTGAAGAAGTTTTGGCTGCCGATGTCATTTTGCATGTTCGCGATGTGAGCCACGATGAGACAGATGCACAGGCCCATGATGTTGGGCTTGTACTTGAAGAACTTGGGATAGACGAGCAACGCCGCAGCCTGATCATTGAAGTTTGGAATAAGTCCGATCTGCTTTCCGTCGAAGACGCGGTGAACCGCAAGGCACAAGCGGCGCGGCGCAAGGATGTGGTTTTGGTGTCGTCGGTAACAGGCGAAGGCATTGATGACCTGCTTGATGCTGTTGAACAGCGTCTGGCAAAATCCAGCCTCATGTTTGATATCATCATTGAGCCTTCAGATGGCAAGAACATGGCTTGGCTGCATCAGCGCGGCGAAGTTTTAGATCGGCATGTTTATGAAGACGGCCGGACCAAATTAACGGTGCGACTGGATGCCGACACGGCAGGGCAGGCCGAAGCAAAATTTGGAAAAGCGATGAAAGCCAAGAAGTAAATGCAACGCATTGTGGCCATGCTACGGGCGGTTAATGTGGGTGGCACAGGCAAATTGCCGATGAGCGATTTGAAATCCATCTGCGAGGAGTTGACATTTACCAAAGTGGAAACTTACATCGCCAGTGGCAATGTGGTTTTTGACTCTGATTTACCAACCGCGAAAATTCAAAAATTATTAGAGCAACAATTGTATGCCTATGCTGGCAAGGCAGTCGGTGTGCATATTCGCAATGCGGAAGAAATGCGCGCAGTTCTTGCTCGCAATCTATTTCCTGAAGCTGCGGGAAATCGCAACCTTGTTATTTTTTTGGATGGTGCGCCGCCCGCTGATGCGCTGGATAAAGTCACAGGGCAGGTGGATGAAATGATGGCTTTGGGGACTTGCGAAATTTATGTGCACTATGGCGTGGGCATGGGAAAATCCAAACTCAAAATTCCTGCCGCAAAACATGGCACAGCCCGCAACATGAATACGGTTGCTAAACTCGTTCAAATGTCTAGCGCTTCTCCATCGCCTTAGCAGCATCCCACAGCGCATCCATCTCTTGCAAATTTGATTGGGCAGGGCTTCGCCCGGTTTTTTCTAATTCGCTCTCAATATATTTAAAGCGCCGTGTAAATTTTTCGTTGGTGCCGCGCAAGGCCGCTTCGGGATCAATGCCCAAGTGCCGCGCAACATTTGCCATGGCGAAGAGAAGGTCGCCAAATTCATCTGCTTTTTTGTCATCTGGGGCCTCACGGAACTCCGCAATTTCTTCGGCAATCTTGTCATAAACATTGTCAACTGAGGGCCAATCAAAGCCAACTTTGGCGGCTTTGGCTTGCAGCTTTAAAGTGCGGGTTAATCCGGGCAGGGCGACGGGAACAGCATCTAGCACACCCTGTTTGGGCTGGCCTGCCCGTTCTTTGGCTTTGTTTTCCTCCCAGAAGCCTTTGCCAACACCAGCGGCTTTTGCATCGGCATCGCCAAAGACATGTGGATGGCGGCGGATCATTTTGGTGACAACGGCCTCGATCACGTCGTCAAACGTGAAACTGCCTTCCTCGGTCGCCATTTGCGCATGGTAGATGGGTTGTAGGAGTAGATCGCCGAGCTCGTCGCAAAGATCAGTTTTGGAGCCGCGTGCGATGGCATCTGCAACCTCATAAGCTTCCTCAATGGTGTAAGGCGCTATAGATGCAAAGTCTTGTTGCAAGTCCCAAGGGCAGCCTGTCACAGGTTCGCGCAATGCCTGCATGATTGCGCGGAGGGTAGAGATATCACGGGGGTTCATCTGTGAGACGACAGGATGGGTGGCACTGGTGGAAGGGGCGGGATTAAGAGGGAATTTATGGGATTGTGTGGGAGTTTCAAGGGGTTGGGCACCTAAAAAAGGGTTTTGAGTTGGGTTGTGTTTTCGGACAGTTGGGTCGCGTTTTGAGACAGTTGGTGTGGCACTGGCGCTTTTGGGTCTGAGAAGTGCTCTACCCCATTCTAATAAGGGTTTTATGGCTATGAGAGGCATGACAGAAGCCAAAAAAATGGCAAACCATATGACCGAAAAGTGGCTAAATCTGGCAAACCATGGCAAACCACAGAGCCTCTGAAATTATTTATGGAAAACATAGACTTGCGTTGATCTTAAATTTTTGGCCATGGTGCCGAGGTTTGCCAAATTTTCTATGGCTATAGATCGTTTGCGACCATCCAGAGTGTCGCGCACAGGAATAGCATTCAGTTGACGGAGCAAGTCGTCGACGCGCTTTTGTGGGGTTAAGCGCAAATCAAACTGGTTTGAATTGGCTGGCTTTGCTTGAGCTATTATTTGACGACATTGCTCGACAATGGTGCTTGGCATTTTTGGCCTCATGCTGCCGAAGAGGGTGATTTGGCGGGTTTGCCCTCACCTTCTCTTAATTCCTTTTGTAAGTTATTTATCCTATCTTTGTAAAGAACCAATGTGAGCTTGGCTTTTGATTCGGCATCAATACTTGGCACTTCTTCTTGAACTGCGGTGATGCATCCGGCTAAAACTTCATAGTCAATTTGTTGCGGCGGGGTCTCGCCTGTCGCAAGCCAATTCAAATCCACACCATGTCGCTGCCTCAATATCCGCAGTGTGTCGAGACCAGGAGCAGTCTTCTCAGTCTCGTAATTAAACCAAGTTGTCAGGCCGTTTCCGAAGGTTGATGCCCACGTAGCCCTGTCAATTTGACCGCGAATAGCGATCAGTCTTTTACCCCAACCGCCCTTATTCATCTTGAACAACCAAAGTAAAAGTGCTGATAAATGAATTTTGCTGTTTACAATGTGTTGAAAACGGTATATTTAGCAATTTAATAACCCGATAAACAAGCAGCACTTTTGAGCGGTTCAAAATGATTTTCAGACCAGCAAAACTTAAACACGATGAATGGGCGGTGCGGGCTGAGCTTGGACGGCAGGGATTGACGTTCAAAGCGATGGCGGCGGAATCTGGTTTTACAGCCTCGACGCTGCGCGCGGCCTTGGTAAAACCATCCTCACAAGCAAACCTATACATTGCCAAAGCACTCAAAATTCCAGCACATGAATTGTGGCCAGACTGGTTCGACGATGATGACGAACTGATCCCAGCTAAAATCCGCACTAAACTTAGCAGACTTCGCCGTGCGAACGCGAGTCTTGAATCGCGGGTGGCATGATGCGTCATTCGGGGGTGTTTTCAAAAGCAGGTGATACGGCCTGCGTTCTCAGCCTGATGATTGTGGGTTTGGTCTCAGCGCTTTTTACAATTTCAACAGTCCTCCCAAGACTGGCGTGGGTGTTTTAATGCGCTGCAACTTGAGCATTGGCCCACGCACTTTTTATACTGAACCCGCACCCCCACGTGCGGTTGCTATGGCGTCCCATCTCCATAGCGTGACGAAGGCTGGTTCTGCCGCGCAGAGCAGGGCCAGCCTTTCGTTTTTTAAATCACACAAGGGGTTGTTTATATGAAGCTGGTTGAAACAGGCTCTGTCGCGATTGAAGACATTGAAATTGGCCGCCGCTTGCGGGTGGTAGATGAAAATTGGGCACATGGCCTTGCTGAGATCATCCGCAATACAGGTTTACAAAACCCTATTCAAATTATGATGGTTGGAAATCGCTTGCGTTTGGTGGCAGGCGCACACCGCTTGGCCGCTTATGTGCTGAATGGCCAAAGCTTCATTCCAGCGATGGTTTATGAGCCGGAAACTGATGATGTTGAGACCGAAATTAGGCTGCATGAAATCGTTGAAAATATTGGACGGCGTGAGCTTTCAGCACTTGACCGCGCGGCTCATATTGCTGAGCTTAAAATAACCTATACGAAACTTTACGGGGAGACCCGTGGCGGGGATCAGAAGAGCAAAAAATCAAAAGTGCAACAATTGCACTTTTGGTCGATTGGTGAAGATGTGGCGGCCAAAATGGGGTTGTCGCGTCGCACTATATTTGCTGACGCCGAATTATTCAAAGGCCTTTCGCCCGCCAGCCGCAAGGCGGTTTCCGGCACTTATCTGGCCAATAATCGCGCGCAATTGGCGGTGCTTTCCAAGCAGCCGCACGACGACCAAAAAGCGCTGCTCAAAATCTTACTGGCTGAGGAGCCAAAGGCCAGCAACATGGCCGCTGCCATGGCCCTACATCACAATAAGGTGGACCTTTCCACTCCTGATGAAAAAGCCTTTGCCAAGTTTGTAAAGCTGTTCAATTCAGCTTCACAAAAAGCCCAAGGCCAGATGCAGCTTTATGTCAACAAGGCCTTGGCAAAATGAATGCGCCACAGGCTTTCACACTACAGCAAAAACCCGCCTTCCCGCGCGTCTTGGTGTCCACACGGGCTCTGTTCAAAGAGGAAGATATTTTGGTTTTAAATGTACGCGAGAGAACCTTGAGCAGAGGGTGTTTTTTGGTCAATTTCAACCAAACTAGAGAGACTCTGGTTTACCGCCTGATCAAGGCTTTGGTTTTGCGCGCCCCTCGTGTGATTGCCGCAGACGAATTAATTGATGCTGTGTGGATGAATGATGTGGATGGCGGGCCACTTGCGGCCAATCAAGCTATTTTGACAGCCTTGACGATAATTCGCAAAAGAAAGCTTGTTGAGGTCTTGGGTTTAGAGATCACCACGGCCTATGGGCGTGGCTATGCTTTGAATGAACTTGCAGACGTGCAGGTGATGGCATGAGTGACCATTTCAAGCCAACAGTTCACCATCAAATTGCTGAGGTGCGCCGCGAATTGGCGATGCGCCAGAACGTTTATCCAAAGCTGATTACACGGGGTAAATTAAAGGCTTCTGAAGCACAACTCTGCACAGCTCGGATGGAGGCCGTTTTGGCGACATTGGAGTTCATGCGTGATCACCGTGACGTGATTATCGCTGCGGTTTTTCCGGATCGCGAAGGTGTCGCATGAAAGGTTGGTTTACACTGGGCGAATTGGTTGATTTGCAGCTGGGTGGATTGCCCACAAGTGAGCGCAGCCTATATCGCTATATTAAAACCGAAAAATGGGACCAAAAAACTACGGCGGATGGCCACACTTTGACCCGCAAACGCGCAGGCAGCAAAGGTGGCGGTGGGACTGAATATCACATCTCACTTCTACCTCAGTCAGCCCGTGCCACACTTTCGGCGCAGGCCAGTAAAATTGACAGTTTGGAACTGGCTAAAGCCCCGCGCATGATTGATCCTGAGGTGGGCCAATCACTCCGCAAATCTGATGCGCTGCGCATTGATAGTCGCATGGCGGTTTTGACCATGGCGGATGCGTTTTACAGTGCCAATTTGGCTTTGGGCCGCAATGCTGCTGATGCTGATTTTTGTCGCCGCTATAATATTCGCGAGGTCGCCGTTGACCAATGGATTGCCGATGAGGTTACTTGTGTTTCAGTGCGCTCATTGTTTCGCTGGCGGCAAGACCGTTCTAACGGTCGTTGGCATGCCATTGGGGGCAAAGGCAGGCGCGATAAGAGCCTTCTTGAGCGCGTGGAAGATGGTGATGTGGCACTTTATATAGGCGGGTGTTTAGCACACCAGCCGTTTTTGGCAGCCAGCCACATTCGTGATCTTGTTGAAGCTAAATTTGGTGCTGAGTTGCGTTTAGGTTTAGGTGTTGTGCCGCTGCCGGTGGAGCGCAGTTTTGCGCGGTTCATGACGCAGTGGAAGGCGCAAAACTCGGTGCAGCTGATGAAGCTGAATGATCCTGATGCGTTTAAATCGCGCATCCGGTTGACGGGCACCAATTATTATTCCGAAGTCACAGATTTAAACCAGCTGTGGGAAATTGATGCATCGCCCGCTGACATGATTTGTACCGATGGGCGCTATGCAATTTATGTTTTGATTGATATTTTTTCGCGCCGCATGGTGAGCCATGTGACCAAGACGCCGCGCACCGAAGCCTCGCTCTATCTGTTGCGCAAGGCGATTTTGAAGTGGGGTGTTCCAGAGACATTACGCACCGATAACGGCTCGGATTTTATCAGTAAGATTTTTGTGCGCGCCCTCAATTCAGTAGGTATCAGGCATGATATTACGCGGGCCTTTTCACCTGAACAAAAGGGCATTGTTGAGCGCAGTATTGGCACAATGCAGCGCGGTTTGATGACGACATTGGATGGCTTCATTGGCCACAGTGTTTCTGATCGCAAGTTGATTGAGGCGCGAAAATCGTTTGCGGCACGGTTAGGTGTGCCATTTGAAAAAGCCGATTGCGTGAATATCACGCACACAGAGCTGCAAGCCTATATGGATGCGTGGTGCGACAACCAATATGCCAATCGCAAACATGCGGGAATTGACACAACGCCGTTTTTGAAAGCTGAAAGCTGGCGCGGCAGACCCAAGACGATATCCAACCCGCAGGTTCTTGACTTGCTGCTCTCTCCCATCGGTGGCGGCATTCGCGTTGTGACCAAGCGCGGCATTCAGATTGATGGCTCGTACTATTTCTCAGGTGCGTTGATCCCGGGCACCCGCGTGTTCTGCCGCCAAGACCCAGAGGACATGGGGCACATTAAAGTGTTCAAGGATGATGAGCTTGGCGAATTTATTTGCGAGGCCGTATGCCCAGAACTTGCTGGCATTGACCCAGCACAGGCTGTGGCCATGGCGCGGGCGACACAGAATGCCATTTTCAAAGAGGGCAGCAAAGACATTCGCGCCCAGCAACGGGCCATAAAACCACGGCACATGGCCGATGCCATTCGTGATCTGCATATTCAAAAATCGGCCAATGTGACGGCATTCCCGCGCCGATCTGAAGAATACGAGGGCGGTGCACTCGAGCATGTTCAAAATGCCTTGGAAGGGATGTTTGAAGCCCCTGCCATTGCCGCCCCTGCCAATGATGCTGCGCCCACAAATGTGGTGAAACTAGCGGAAAGCCCCAAGCAAAGATTTGCCCGCGCCTTGGCCCTTAAAGCAGCCGTGGAACGGGGTGAAAATGTTCTGGTGGAAGATGCCAGATGGTTTGGCGGTTATGAACAATCGCCTGAATATAAATCGCAAGTTGGCATGTTTGCCGATTTCGGAAGTGAGTGGCTTAACGCGTAAAAAAGGCCTCGCGAGGGTGCAACCCCGCGAAGCCATAACATCAATTTAACAAGAGGCTTTTAGCCATGACGCAGAAAAAAGACAAGATGGGCGAGGGCACAGCAAAAATAGCGCCCATCGCCAATGTGCAAAAATTTCAGGAACTTTTGGAGCGGGTGAAAAATGCGCCACGCCACCTGCCAAATTGGGGCTGCTTTTATGGCCGCTCTGGCGAGGGAAAATCAACAGCCGCAGCCCATAGCGCCTTGCGCACCGGTGCATTGCTCTTTGAATGCCGCAGCACTTGGACAACGGGAACATTGATCCAAGCAATTTGTGATGAGCTGGGTCTGGGCCCCATTAAAGGCTCGATCTCGGCCAAAGAGACCAAGATCATTGAAGTGTTATATGATGATCCGGTTCCGCTTATTTTCGATGAGGCCGATCACTTAGTCAAGAAATCTTTGATCGATGTGATCAGAGGCATTGGCGATACGGCGCATTCACCCATCATATTGATTGGCGAAGAGCATTTGCCGTCAAAACTTGTGCAGTTTGAGCGCGCCCATAACCGCGTTTTGACCTGGGAAAAAAGCCAAGGCTGCGGCTTTGAGGAAGCCAAGCATTTGGTGCGGCTCTACAGCCCTGAAATTCAACTGGCCGATGACTTGCTGCGCAAAATTGTAAGCGATGTTGAAGGGTCCACCCGCCGCATTGTGACCAATATCGAAAAGGTGCGTGAGTTTGCCAAAATTCACGGCCTGATGCTGGTGGATGTGAAGGCCTATCACGGTGAGATTTATCGCGGTGTGCCGGCCAACCAGTTTCGCAAAGCAAGGGTGCCAGCATGAACGCCGTTGCACAGATCAGACCTTACACGCGCCAGCCCAAGCCCGAACCTGCGCCTTTCAGCTTGGCCATGGAAGCGGGCCAAGAGGAAATGTGGGCCGCATTTAGAGACTTGCCAAAATCGGGTTTTACACCAGCTGTTTTGGCGCGTGTGACTGGGGCCAGTGTGGGGCAGGCCGAGTCCTATCTGCTCAAGTTGACGCGCAATGGCATTGCGGTTCGCCTCGGACTGAACGACGAACGCAACTGGGTTTATGCGGTGCCACGCATGGGTGTGGACCCAGCCGTTTATAACATGCGCGGGCAGCCTGATGCAGACTATGCCATTCGCAAAACCTTATGGGTGGGGCTTCGCCACCGCCGCGAAACTAGCGTTGCTGGCCTCTGGGCCTTTGCCCGCGAACATGTGGATGTGACCAAGGCCAAGGTTGAGAAATTTCTCAAGCGTTTGGTAGCCGCTAATTTTGTGATTGAAATGGAGGAATGGCATAATGAGCCAGCCACCATTTATGCGCTTCGTCCCAAAATGAACACTGGGCCATTGCCGCCACGCTTTTGCGAGGCAGAGCTGGTTTACGATGTGAACACACGCCAGTTTTTTGGCCGGGGTGAAGCCCATCAGGTGGCGCTATGATTGCTGCTGTTATTAAACCGAGAGGGCCGATGGCTGGCACCAATTCACCAAAGCTTGCTTTGGTAAATGCCAAGGAGGCATGGGGCGAGGCTGTGCCGGATTGGGTGTTCATGCTGGCAACGGCTTGTGACCGCACCTCGCAAAATGCGGTGGCCAAGCAGCTTGGTTATTCAGGTTCGGTGATCTCGGCAGTTTTGAAGCACAGTTACATTGGTGGCTATGACAATGTGGAAAAAACCGTGCGTGGCGCTTTGATGGCCGAGACGCTGGATTGCCCTGTGCTGGGCGATTTGCCCCAGCACATTTGCCTGCGCCACCAGAAACACGCGATGAACGGCAACCCCACATCCTCTATGCGGGTGCAGCTTTCGCGCATGTGCCGCGGCGGCTGCATTCATTCGCGCCTGCCTAACAAAAATGGAGGCCAACATGCTGAGTGAAAAATTGCAATCGCTGGTGACCTTGCTTGATCTGGCAGCGCATGGCGTGGTGCTGCCTAACCGCGCGGTGTTAAAAACTGCGCACCGTGTGGCCTCTGATCTTCAGGAGCAGATCAAAGCTTTGGAAGCGGCGCAAATTCCACGCCGTCAGCGCGTGACCGATGCTGATTTTTCGTCCGGCAAAATTATGCAGTTTCCCATCGTGCCACGCAATGAAGGGTTGCGGCCATGAAAAAAGACGATCAGCGCCAGAACATTTTTGTATCGCGCAGAAACATTGACGACTTGGCCAGAGCCTTTGCCATCAATGACGCGCTGCTCACGATGATTGTGAAAGCCGCCGAGCAATTTGAACGCGAGAGCCTTGCCATAAATCCCAAAACATTGATCACAACCATTCACATTCACAGATCTAAATTTTCAGAAAATTTTGAGGTTCAAAATGACCAAGACTAAAACCAAGGCCGCAGATTTACCTGTGCCGCAAACTTACGCCGAAGTAGCCGATGCCATTTTCAAGATTGGCGATTATGACCGCCAGATTGCTAAGCTGGATATTGGCTTCAAAGAAGCTCAGGCCCAGATCAAAAAACTACATGAAGAACAAAGCCAGCCTTTGGGCAAGCTGCGCGACATGTCGATTTCAGGCGTGGTAACTTACTGTGAAGCGCACCGATTGGAACTCACAGAAAATGGCAAGAGCAAAACCGCCAGCTTTACCACAGGCAAGGTGAGCTGGCGGCTGCGGCCACCTTCCTGCAAATTGCCGCGTGACCAAGAGGATTTGTTGGCGCGGCTGAAAGCCTTGGGCCTGATGAAGTTTATTCGGGTGAGCGAACAGGTTTCACGTGAAGCCTTGTTGGCGGCTCCTGATGAAGCGCTGATGATACCTGGCATCAGCATTGGCAGTGCGGGCGAAGATGTGATTGTTGAGCCATTTTCAACTGACAGCTTGGAGGCCGCATCATGACGTCTGCGATGCGCACTGCGGAGGGCTATCCGTTAGAGATAAAATTGGCTGACATGCTGGTTGATGTGACGGCGCGTGAGGCGGTTCCAGTTTTGGCTTTGGCTATTGCCGAATTGTGTTTGCGAGCGGGTGTTTCGCAAGGCGACAGATTGCTGCTGGCACAACTTGCCATGGAGGTGGTGACTGAACGCCTTGATCAATCGGGCTGTTTTGATGGAGCTTACAATGATTGAAATGACCCATGATCAGGCTTGCGCACTATTTCTGGGTGGTTTTTTTGCGGCTCTCTTGTTTGTCGCATGTGCCACGGGATTTTGGCTGTGGCTGGTGCAATTTTTAGAGATGCGCCGCCAGGATAAAGTGTTGCTTGAATTGCTCAAGAAAAACAGGAGCGGCCAATGAAACATATTCGCAATGAAGTGGGCAGCAAGGCCTTGGTAGATGTGAAGGTGTTCATGCACCGCAACACCGAGCGGGCCGTGCAGCTGGAGGCACTTGAGAATGAAACTGGTGCCCACTGGTTTCCGCTGTCGCAGATTGAATTGTCGCCAATTTCTGAAGCTGAAAATACTTACACGATGACCTGCCCCAAATGGCTGGCCCAAGAGAAGGGGTTTTGCTGATGTTACGGTTTGAAGCGATTGTTGAAGAGGTTATTGCCGCGCCAATGCCGTGCGGTGCACATGTGGTGCGGCGCGAAGTGATGAATGTTTCACGCAGACTCGAGAATGTGCAGGCGCGGGTTTTAATTTGCGTTTTGGCTTTTAAGTATATGCATAAACCATCGTCGCCAAAAATTGGGCGCTTGATTGATCGTGATCACTCGACGGTCCTTCATGCGGTGTGCTGCTTCAAACGCGACTTTGCAGTTTATGAAAAGGTTTATCAAATTTTGTGCAGAAGGCTTTCTGCCAAAGTGCAACAAAAAGCCGCTCGCCGCCAGCTTGCCATTTTAAGCTTAGAAGAGGTGGCAGCATGACCGCCGCTCATGCATTTGCCACTGATGATCGGCGCAACATGATTGCCAAGTTGCACATTGCCAAAAAGCAGCTGGGTTTGGATGATGATACTTACCGCGCCAATTTGGAGCGATTGACGGGCAAAACATCCTCACGCGATATGACACCAGCTGAAATGGAAACTTGTTTGAAAGACTTTTCGAAGAAGGGTTTTAAGGCTGTTGCAAAGGCCGGAAAATCTGGCTTGCCGACCACGGCCAAGATTAACGCTCTGTGGCTTTCAGGTTGGAATTTGGGTGTGATCCGCAACCCATCACCGCAAGCCATGGAAGCATTTATATTGCGCCAAACTGGCATTGCCAAAGCCCAATGGCTGATTAACCCGCTCGATGCGATGAAAGTGATTGATGGTTTGAAAGCGTGGCTGGCGCGTGAAGCCAAGTTTGAATGGAAGGCCAAAAAAAATGTGCTTGATTTTTTCAACTGGCCGCAGGTTCGGGTGTGCTTGGCCCAGTTTGAAACGCTGCAAGCCTTGGGCCTTGTGCATAAGGGCCACACGTGGACGGGACGGGAACGCGATGTGAGCGAAGATCTGTTCAATTATGCCAGAGCTGTGGTGAAGGGCAAAATAGTTGCTGAATTCAGCCCGCAAGATTGGTTGGCCGTGCAACAGGCGCTGGGCAAGAAAATTCGCAACGCGCAGGTGGCAAAATGATGTGGCTTCTCGCTTCTATCGTTCAATTCGCGGCCATTGCGCAATGTGCTGCGGCCGCGTGGATGAGCACTCGCCGGAATTATGAAGAAGCCAATGCCGAAGACGGGCCATTGCCCGGCATTTGGGTTTATCGCGGCTGGTGTGTTTTGTGGTTGCTGATTGCCATTGGCTGTTTTGCCGTGATTCAGGGTTTGTAGAGTTAAGCGCAAATATGCAATTTAAAATTTGAGGACGAACCGATGACACCGACCGAAAAACTCAACGCTGAAATATCCCTGCAAAAAGCTCGCCTTGCGGGGTTGGAACAGGCTTTGGCTATCATCAGTGATGATGATGACGACGAGGCACCGGCACCCAAACAACTGCCGGCACCGAAGAAATCTTCAAAGAAAGATAAACAGCCACCAGAGTCGGTTGAAGAGACCATTGAAATCAATGGCACAGATTTGGTGCTAACCGCCAAAGAAACGGAAGTCATAAAAATGTTCATTGATGCTGAAGGCGAGGTTGTCAAAGCAACTGATTTGGCAAATCTATTCAATGGCCGCATTCAAGGTTTTTATAATGCAGCAACCGAACTGAAACCCAAACTTTCCGCCGTTGGCGCAGCTTTTGAAAACGTGCGTGGGCAGGGTTACCGGCTGGTCGTGGTTGAAGGGTAAATAGCGATGGTTGCTTATTCATTTCAAAGGCAATTTGCAGATGCCATCGTTGCGGGCAAGAAGCGGCACACGATCAGGGCTTACGGCGCTAAGCGCCATGCCTTTGTGGGCGAGGGCTTGCAACTTTATGTGGGGATGCGCACCAAGCACTGCGCCAAAATTATTCCTGATCAAATTTGCAAAAAGGTTGAGCAGCTGAGCATCAACGTAGGCGATCTGGAAATTACTGGAATTGAGCTTCGCAAGCCTACCAAAAAAGCAATCAATGTAACGCTGCTTTGTGATGATGACATGGAGAAATTTGCGCGGCGCGATGGCTTCGATAGTCTTTCCCACATGCATGCCTTCTGGAAGCATACCCATGGCGTGGGTCGTTTTACGGGCGTGTTGATCGGATGGTGAGGCACGTATCAACTGCGGATTTATTGTCTTCATTTTTGATCCCAAAGGATCATCTGGAATCACTGCATCGTAGCTGGGCAATAGAGTTGTCAAAGTTTGAAGACCTCAGCAACGAGATGGAATTAACAAGAAGAATGACGCTTGTATTTATAACGAACGGCTGGAAGGCCCCGCGTTTTTAACATGAAGCCTTTTCCCTTCAGTGCTCTTTCCATGTTTAAATATGGGGCTTTGCTGGTGGACCCGCCTTGGTCTTATGAGATGCGCTCGGAGAAAGGATATGACCGTTCACCCGAGGCGCACTACGACACCATGAGCGATGAGGATTTGCTGGATTTGCCAGTGGGCGATTTGGCCTCTGATCATTGCGTTCTCATCATGTGGGCGATTTGGCCTAAGCTGCCATTGGCGCTGGAACTGGTGAAGCGCTGGGGCTTTAAATATGTGACGGGTGGCGATTGGATTAAAACCACCAAGGATGGAACCAACTTAAAACAGGGCCTTGGCTATAATTTCCGCAATGCTTCAGAGCCTTATATTCTGGCGCGCATGGGGCCAAGCCAAGCGCGCATAACCGATATGGCCAATGTGATCATCGCCCCGCCGCGAGAACACAGCAGAAAGCCCGAAGAAATGCGGACACGGGTGGAGCGCATGACACCCAACATGTTCCGCGCCGAACTCTTTGCAAGAGAGCCTTGGGCTGGTAATGAAGTGTGGGGCAATGAAGTGGCGAAGTTTGAGGGTGCGGAATGATGCACCCTTTATACATTCTCAACCCAGATTTTAGCATTGGCATCATCGGGCAGATCAGCAAGGGCAGGGTCATCAATTTGGCCGCGATCAAAGCTGCAGGTGCAAATCCAATGAGTGCAATGATCAAGCGGAAACATTTTGGCCGAGGGAGCCGAGACAAATGTTTGAGAGTGAGGCACAGCAATGGCGCAACACACGCGGGTATCAACCTTCTGATAAGCCAGAGAGCGGTCCGAAAGGCAAAGATTGAGACGCATAAGATTGTTGACCAGATGGCAGGGCCAATAACTCAAAGCTTCGGAAGCCATTTTAGGGTCGGTTCGACCTTTGCCAGTGAGACTGGCAAAGAACACATCACCAAGATCAATTCGAGGGCTGATGCCAGCCGCCTTTTTTTCAGCAACATTGAGAGGTGCACCAAGAGTTCGAATAGCCAAAGCGCGTTTTTTGGCTGTGGCCAATATACCATCCCACGCTGCAAGGGAGCACAGCAACGTGATGTAAGCAGGGATGGTTGCCTTTTGGAAAAGTGCCAAACGCTCATTGGCATTTGTGACAGCAAGGCGCGTCAAATGCTCAAGCTGGTCACGACTATAACCATAATAGCTGCCGTCTTCCATGGTTCAAATTCCTCTGATTCCAGAGGGCGAGTCGAGTCATTTTACATCTTGTTAACCATGATCTTTCCAATCGCCTTTGCTCGTGCTACAAGCATCCTTGTTCGACCAATAGGTTGGATCGGGGATCGAAGCCCGAAAAGAAAAGGCGCATAACGCGCCCGCTTGGCGCGTTTTTCTATGGTCAGGCGCAATGGGGAGCAATGTGGGTAACCACAAAGCTCGCCGTTCCTTTTCGCGGTCTTCGAACCCGTTGTTGCCTGGCCACCATTTTCGAAGAGTGATGGTTGGGCTTAACCTTGAAAAGGATATAGCTATGACTAGAGAACTCATTGTTCCATTCCACGACGAAACAATCCAGATCATCATCGGTGATGATGGTGGTGAGTATGTGCCACTTAAACCATTATGCGTACGTATAGGGATTGATTGGAACCGTCAAAGGAGGCGTCTCAAAGCGGCTTCAAAGCGCTGGGGTACTGCCTACCTAGACACCCCCTCTGCGGGAGGTGATCAGGAAATGACCTGCATTCCGCGCGTTCGCGTTGGTGGCTGGCTCTATTCGATAACGCCAAACCTCGTCAAAGAAGAAGTGCGCGACACACTGATCCGTTACCAACAGGAGCTTGATCTGGTGATTGATGCTTATTTGTCTGGCTCCCACACCCAAGAAACTGCCACGCTGCGCCGCCAGAACCGGGCCTTGAAGGCTTTAGCCTTGTCTTCAAGCCCCATTCTAAATCGTATTCGCACCTTAGCTGAAGGGGGTTGGACCAAACGCACGGTTCGCATCCTCATTGGTAAAAGCTTCAATGATGCATATTCGCTGTTTGATGAAATGCATGAATCGGGGTTGTTGTTGCAAAGTGAGTGGGATGAAGGATTGGACAAATCCGCAGAAACCACCTCCCTTGCAGCCCAAGGTGATTTGCTCGATCAGGTGCAAGCATGAGCGGCGCTGCACGGCGGCGCAGAAAGCGTTTGAACCAAATGCTGGTTGCCCAAACCGACAAGGACATGCGCATTCGCGATGGTGGCGATTTGATTGATTTAGGCACCTTGGCGCTGAGCGCCTTGGTGATGTTAACAGGGGCAACCACAGCTGAATGTCAGGTGCGCGGTGATGAGTTTTCGGCACTTTTAACACTGGTGCATGAAGAGCTTCTAGCAGGGCGCGAATTGCAAAACGCAGCTTGAATTGCGGTGGGTGGCGGAAAGGCTTGCCGCCCACCTTGCTTTTTGAATTTCGCCTCAGTATGATTCTCAGCAACTGGTGGACCTTGGGGCTTTGTGTCCTTTGGCAGTTGAACCCTCTGCGCATTGATGTCGACTTTAATTGAGGCAGGGCTATGCGCGCATTTTCTCATCTTCCTTCTTTGCTTGCGGAAATTGCTGAGGTGGCAGGGCTTGAGGCTGCTTTGAAAGTGGCAGCGGCCAAGGGCGGCACCAAAGCCTATTTTACGCCACAGCCCATGGTGGGCCATTGGCTGGAGCAAGCCGTGGGGCTAGAGCTTGCAGTTAAAATTTGCACCCGCATTTGCAACGCAGACCACGGCATTGAATTGGAAGTGCCGATGGGCCCCAATGTGTCAAACCGCCAGCGCTGGCGGAAAATTCACATTCTCAAATCACAAGGCTATTCCAAACCGCGTATTGCCAGAGAGGTTGCCTGCCACTACAAGACGGTTGGCCGCATTATCAACGGGCACCGCAAAACCGTGGCGCAGGCCTTGGCGCAGACTGATTTGTTTGATACTTAACTCCACAGGGGAACGCGCGCACCCCTGCAAAATCCCACATTGAAACGGCAAAACCAATCCTCAAGCGACACCGCGATTTGAGGATTTTTTATGTCTAAAAATAACTGGCCTAAGCAAAGCGCAATGGATGCCTTTTACGGCAATCCACGCAGCACCCACCCAGACCAAGCCAACCCAGCTTGGGAAGCGGCCAATTTAACCCGCATCAAACCGCCGTTTAAAATGTATTTCGAAGGGGTGCTGATCAAGAGCATTCGCATCCATAAAAAATGCGCTGCCAGCCTGAAGCGCATACTGGCGGCGATTTTTGCTGCGGCCAAAGGTGATTTAGGAAAACTGCATCTCTGGCTGATTGATATTTTTTCAGGCTCTTATGTTTTCAGGTTGAAGCGCGGCAGTGCCACGTTGAGCTGCCATGCTTACGGTGCTGCCATTGATTTTGCAGCAGCTTCATTTCCCATGGGTCAATCGAAGCGGCGCTTTGTGCCGGAAGTGGTCAAGGCCTTTACCGATGAAGGCTGGGTGAACCTGAAAGACGATCCGATGCATTTTCAAGCAGCCAGCATTGGCTAGCAAACGCGCTGTGGCGGGTCACAGATTTTAGACAGGAGATTGATATGGATTTTATTTTACAGCGTGCCAAAGCTTTTGCTGCGGTTTTTGCCACGGGCATGGTTCCCGTTTTGGTGAAGGCCGTGGAACAAGCCAGCGGCTTTGATGTGCCAGCCACGTGGGAAGCTTGGATTTTGGTCACCGTGACAGGCTTGGTTGTGCACCAAGTGCCAAACAAAAAAATCTGATGAAACTTATCCTCGCAACAGCTCTGGCTTTACTGCTTTCTGCTTGCACAACGATGCCGGTGGCCGTGGGTGGGCTGGGGCTTTGCGTTGGAATTTGTCGGTTTCAAATAGATGTGGCGCAACCCGTGGCACGGTCGCCTGTCGAACAGACGGCTGCAGGCCTTGCGGGCCTTGCTTATGATTATTTTTCCACGGGCAGAAAATGAGTGACGAGGCCGACATGGCACGAAGATTAGATGAAGCCGAACGGCAAAGCGGTGCGGCCATGGCCTCTCATGCTTTGGCCCGCCAAGGCAGTGAATTTTGTTTGGACTGCGGTGACCGGATTTTGGCGGGTAGGCGCTTTGCCGTGCCTTCGGCCACGCGCTGTGCTTTTTGCCAAAGGCAATATGAAGGAATGGGGCGATAATGGACGGTGAAACTTTAAAGTGGGTTTTGGGATTTGGCTTTGTGGTCGTCTCCAGTGTTTATACTTGGTACTCAGGCACGCAACGCGCCACCAAAGACGAAGTAGAAGCTCATGGCCGAAAAATTGCAGCACTCGAAGTGCAGTTGCAAAACATGCCGAGCCAAGAGAACTTTCACAAGTTGCAACTTGATGTGGTTGAAATGCGCGGCGAACAGCGCCTGTTTTCAGAACAGATCAAACCCTTGGTCTCCGGCATCAAGCGCATTGAGGAATTTCTCCTCGCTGAAGTGCAGTCCAAGCCGACGAGAACCCGCAAATGAGTGACTTCTCCAAATATGCCGTGATGGATCTTCGGCTGGTGTTGCTGCGCTGCTTGAAAGATCAGCCCGCCTATAGCGCCAATGATAGTATCTTGCAGCATGAAGCACAGCGCTTTGGCCTTAACCGCTCGCGCGATGTGATCAAGAATGAATTGCGCTGGTTGGCAGATATGGGCGCTGTGAAGCTGCAGGATTTAGGTGCGGTTTTGGTGGCCAAGCTGACCCAGCGCGGTCAGGACCATGTGGAAGGCCTCACTCAAATTGAAGGCGTGAACAAACCTTCGCCGGAGGCATGACCATGGAAGCTGCCAAGCGCGGACGGCTTTCGTCGATTGATCTGTTGCCGGAAGATGCGTGGCCACATGTGCGCGAAGCTTTGGACGCGCTGGCACTGCGCAAAATTCCACAGGAAAAAATCAGGGAGACCTTCAATGCGCATCTTCTGGCTTTGGGTTATGATCCGGTGTCACGCTCGGCCTTTAATCGTAAATCACTGTCGCTTGCCAAGGTGGGCGAGAACATCAGGCAAGCCCGCGAAATGGCGGCGATCTTTGCCGAAAAAATGGACGAGATGCCGGACGGTGATGTGGGCATGCTCATCAATGAGATGGTCAAAGTTATTATTTACAACATGACCGAAGACATTGCCGCGCGTGATACGGAAGTGGCAGCCAAGCTTTTGAAAGAAGTCTCGCTCACGCTGCACAGGTTGGAGCAGGCGGGCAATATTTCTGTCAAGCGCAGGCGTGAAATTGAAGTGCGCGCCAGTGCCAAGGCGGCTGATGTTGTGGAAAGCGTTGCCAAAGAGCGCGGCATTTCACGTGAAACAGCCGAAGAAATTAAAGCCAAGGTTTTGGGCATTTCAAAATGAGTGCGCTCACCTCACCCGAAGACTGGCTGGCTTTACGCGAAGCCACTAAGATCAGCATTGATGAGGTGATTGAAAAGATCGGCTTGCCTTCGGTGCTGCTGGTTTACCAACAACACACAGTCAAGCTGCTTGATACGGTTGGCGTTCAAGTTCTGGTCATCGAAAAATCGCGCCGCATTGGCGAGACCTGGGCGCTGGCGTCAGCTGCTGTGCTGCGCGCGGCCATGGGCAAAGCTGCGGGCGGCATGGATGTAATTTATATTTCCTACAGCCAAGACATGACCCGCGAATTCATTGATGCCTGTGCCATGTGGGCCAAGGCCTATTCGCTGGCGGCCAGTTCTGCCCAAGAGTTTTTATTCGAAGACCAGAAAGAAGGCGAAGACACCCGCTCTATTCAGGCCTTCAGAATTCGTTTTGATTCCGGCTTTGAAATTTTGGGCCTGTCATCAGCCCCACGCTCATTGCGCGGCAAGCAAGGCCTCGTCATCATCGACGAAGCGGCCTTCGTCGACAGCCTTTCAGAATTGCTGAAAGCTGCGCTGGCCCTTTTAATGTGGGGCGGGCAGGTGGTGATTTGCTCAACCCACAACGGCACCGAGAACCCGTTCAATCAGCTCGTGCAGGACGTGCTGGCGGGGCGCAAAAAATATAGCCACATTCACATTGATTTCGACAAGGCGTTGGCTGATGGCCTGTATCAACGCATTTGCCTGGTCAAAGGCGAAGAATGGTCGGAAGAGAAAGAGGCCAATTGGCGGGCCGAGATTGTGGGTTATTACGGCGAAGCGGCCGAGGAAGAATTATTCTGCGTGCCCGCCCAAGGCACTGGCTCATGGCTCACAGGGCCATTGATCGAGTCGCGCATGACAGCTGAAGGTGAGATTTTGAGTTTCGATCTTCCGCCTGATTTTCTGCAAAAGCCACCGGTGATGATGGCCACTATGGTGGAGCCGATCATGGACAGTGTAAAACGGGCTGTGTCTCAGTTTAGTCCTGACCGCATTCATGCCTTGGGTTTTGACTTTGCCCGCAAGGTGGATTTGTCGGTGATCACGATTTTGGAAATTGGCAAAACCCTGCAACGCACTGAAGTGTTGACGGTCGAAATGCGCCGGATGCCTTATGCTGAGCAGCACAGAATTGTGGATTACATTTTTGATCATATGCCGCGCCGTGGCGCTGCGGCTTTCGATGCCACAGGCGCTGGTGAATATATTGCGGAAGCCATGGGCAGGAAGTATGGCTTCGCCAGTGACGAAATTGGCAAAACCTCCGGGCCCATATCAGCCATCAAAATGAGTGTTGAATGGTATAGGGTTAACATGCCACCGGTGAAGGCTGCTTTTGAAGATGGCTCGATTGATCTGATAAAATCGGACGATCATGTGTCTGATCTTCGCCAGGTGAAAGTGGTGCGCGGTGTGCCGCAGGTACCGCGTGATGAGCGCACAGGCACTGAAGGGGCAAAACGGCATGGCGACTTTGCTGTGGCTTTGGCCTTGGCATGGTTTGCCGCGGCCCAACGCTATGTTGAATATGCTTACCAAAGTGCCAGCAGGACAGGGCTTGGCAAAGCAGGCAATGATTTTAACACGCCACCATCGGAACGCTTTGAACAGCGCCCGCGCAATGAATTCAGCGGACCTTTGGGTGCGCGTGTGAGAGGACAAATTTAAATGGTACTGCAAATTTTAGGGCCCAATGGCCAGCCGGTCTCCAGCGCCTCGCTCAAAAAAGAATTGCTGAGCCAAGAAGTAGCCGCGGCTTCCTTCACAGGTGTGCGCTCACCCATTTCAGGTTCGCCTGCGGATGGCCTCGACCCATATGTATTGGGCAATATCATGCGCGAGGCCGACCACGGGAACCCCTTGCGCTATTTTGAACTGGCCGAACAAATTGAAGAAAGGGACTCGCATTATTTGGGCGTTTTGGGAACCCGCAAACGCTCGGTCAGCCAAATTCCAATTCGGGTGGAAGCGGCTTCAGAAGATGCAAAACATGTGGCCCATGCCGACATAGTGCGCAGCTGGTTGAAGCGCGATACGTTGCAGGCCGAGCTTCGCGATATTCTGGATGGTGTGGGCAAGGGCATTTCATTTACTGAAATCATCTGGGACTCGTCGGAAGGCCAGTGGCTTCCTCTGCGGCTGGAATGGCGCACCCAACGTTGGTTTAATTTTTCACCCACTGATCTGGAAACCCCAATGCTGCGCGATGCAGGCTGCGACCAGCCCTTGCCCATGTTCAAATTTATCTGTGCCAAGTTTCAAGCCAAGTCTGGTCTTGCCGTGCGCTCGGGCATTGCACGGGTTGCGGCGTGGAATTGGATGTGGAAAAAATTCACGGAAAAAGATTGGGCGATCTTCAGCCAAGTTTATGGCCAGCCCATTCGCATCGGCAAATATAATGCTGGGGCCACGGAAGAGCAGCAAAATAAATTACTGCAGGCGGTGACCAACATTGCGGCAGATTGCGCAGCCATCATTCCTGAATCGATGATCATCGAATTTATTGAAAGCAAGGGAGCCGATAAATCAGCGGCCAATTATGAAGCGCGCTGCAAATATCTCGATCAGCAAACCTCTAAACTGGTGCTGGGCCAAACGGCCACCACAGATGCCATTGCCGGTGGTCATGCCGTAGGTAAAGAACACCGCGAGGTGCAAAAAGATATTGAGGCCTCAGACGCCAAAGACCTTTCGGCCATTCTCAATGCGCAATTGATCAAGCCATGGATCGATTTGGAATTTGGCCCGCAGAAAGCCTATCCGCGTTTGATCATTGAGCATCCCAATGAAACCGATATTCCGGTTTTGGCTAATGCACTGGATAAATTGGTGCCACGTGGATTGAAAGTTTCTGCCAAGTGGGTGCGCGACCAGATTGGCGCACCTGAACCACTTGATGACACGGACGTATTTGGTGCGGACGTTGTTGCGCCGCCAGCCGAAGTGCCAAAAGTGCCACAAAAAAAACCAGCCTTCAAAGCCAGTTTGAACAGCATTTCAAACCCTGCACAAAAAGGCGACACGGTTGATGAGATTTCAGCCGCGGCTGAAACGTTGGCCCAACCTGCCCTTGATGCCATGATCGATGCGGTGCGCAGGCTTCTGGATGAGGCCACAACTTTGGAAGATGTG
This sequence comes from Hyphomicrobiales bacterium, assembly GCA_031418535.1. GTDB lineage: Bacteria > Pseudomonadota > Alphaproteobacteria > Rhizobiales > Aestuariivirgaceae > Aestuariivirga. Next base: position 55,746 of record JANOXS010000103.1, read on the forward strand.
AAGGCAGGCTTGCTGACCCTTTATCCGAAGTTGGATAATGACGCTTTGGCCGGTGCGATGCGCATGGCTTTGGTGTTTGCCGAATTGCAAGGCATGGATGATGGAACCTGATTTCGCCGTCAAGCCACTCGAGGCTATTGATTACTTTCGACAGAAGTTAAACCTGCCCACCGCGAGCTGGACTGATATCTGGCAAGGGATGCATGCGCGGGCCTTTGTGGTGGCCGGTGCTAACACAGAAAGTTTGGTTGCTGATTTTAGAAATGCAATCGACAAAGCTTTAGCCGAGGGCAAGTCACTTGATTGGTTCAGGAAAGAATTTGATAAAATTGTGGCCGCCCATGGCTGGAATTACAAAGGCGAGCGGCGCTGGCGCTCGGCTGTGATCTTCAATACCAACATGCGCATGGCTTATGCCACGGGGCGCTGGGCACAGATTGTGCGGCTGGCTGATCGCAGGCCTTATCTGCGTTATAAGGCTGTGCTGGATGATAGAACGCGGCCTTTGCACCGCGCTTGGGATGATGTGGTGTTGCGCTGGGATGACCCGTGGTGGCAGACGCATTTTCCGCCCAATGGCTGGAACTGCCGCTGCTCGATCCAGCAACTCTCAGAACGCGATGTGATAAGGCTGGGTTTGAAAATCTGGCCCCATGCTCCGGCCTCGCCCGAGGTGGCCAGCCCGGTGAGAACACCCGAAGGGGTTAAATTTGTTTTGGTGCCCAAGGGCATTGATCCGGGCTTTGCTTACAATCCAGGGGAAGCGGCTTTTGGGCGCGGTGCACAGATGCTGGCCATGGAAAAACATGGCGCGTGGCATGCCCTCGAAGTGCCTGCCGCACTCAGACCACAAACCCAGTTGCAGCCTTTGCCGTTGCGACCAGCTCCGGTGCAGCCCGCTTATGATGGCGACAAGACCGAGACGGCAGTGCGCGCGGTCCTTCGCAAAGCCTTGGGCGGTGATGAGGCACTCTTGCGTGATCCCACTGGAAATTACGTGCAAGTGGGGCAGGGCATTGTTGATCATTATATGCAAGACCCTGCAACACGCCTGAATGCCCGGGTGGACTATCTGCCATTACTGCCTGACTTAATTTTGGACCCCGAAGAGATTTGGGTGGGCTGGTCAGTTTCAGAAGTGACGGGGCGCGTGGCTTTGCGCAGGCGCTATGCCAAGCGTTATGATTTGGGCAATGGCAAAGCACTGGGCATGGTGTGTGATGCCGATGGCCATATTTTTTCGGGCCTGACGTTTTTGATCAGCTCGGGCAGAAGCATCAACGTGAGGCAAGGCCTTTTGGCTTACAGAAAAAAATGAGCAAACGAATGTCCGTGCACATTCTTGCATACGATCAGAGCTGTGGGCTCACGGCCTACTCTGGCGCACAGTGGTGGAATTAAGCCAAAATTGCCAAAAATGCAAATCCCGTTTTAAACGCGCAACGGGCGCTGCCCACCCCCTTTTAGCCACAACCGTAGCGCCCAGACCCTGATTTGCGCTGAAAACCCGTTCTAAACCCATAAGAAAGGGCCAGCAAGAGACCTGAGAAAGGTTTGCACGGCACAAATTTTAAAATGGGTAATTTTGCGGGGTGCGCACGTTCCCCTGCAAAGCACAGGCGGCATGGGCGATTGTGCACACATGACGACGAAACGCGCAAGCACATTTTTGGCTTTTATGGGTTCGGCCACAGCGCTGGACGGCACCATTCCTGAGTGGCTGCACTTGTTGCCCAAGGGCGCCATTCAAACCCATGACGGGAAGAATGACTTTGGCTGGGATGGCCAGACACTTCCTAAAATGTGCAGCTTTTATGGTGATGCCGAAGAAAGCCGCATTCCGGTTGATATCAATCATGCCAATTCAAAGCTTGGAACCCAAGGCCAAGATACGCCAGCCCAAGGCTGGATCGTGGAGCTTTCCATCAAGCCTGATGGCGTGTGGGGCCGGGTTGAATGGAACGACAGCGGCAAGGCCGCACTTACCAATAAATCTTATCGCGGCATATCACCTGAACTGATGGTGGATAAGAAAACCCGTCAGGTCATAGGCATCAGGGGTGCATCGCTGACCAATTTCCCAAACCTCAAAGGCTTGGTTCCCATTCTCAATTCAATCGAAGAGGACGATTTCGACATGGACAAATTTCTAAAAGACCTTTTGGCAGCTTTGGGCTTGGACGCTGACACCACACAAGAGGTTGCCTTGCAATCTGTGGTCAAGCTCGCCAAGGCCAATGGCGATTTTAAAGCTGTGCTGCAATCAGTGTCCAAGCTTTCGGGGGCGGCTGAAAATGCCAGCCATGAGGCAATTCTGCAATCGGTCTCCACGGCTTTGGCCGCTAAGGGCGAAGACAGTAAAGTGGTGACAGCCCTTCGTGGTGAATTGGCTGAACTTACGGCCCAAATGAATTCAGTTTCAGGCTCGATGGCCAAAGATAAGGCCGTGGCCTTTGTCGATGCGGCCATCAAGCAGGGCCGCGTAGGCGTGAAGGCGCTGCGCGATCATTATGTGGAACAGCACATGGTTGACTCTGCACGGGTTGAAAAAGAATTTGCCAACTTCCCAATTTTGAACGGTGTGACGCTTGCTCCTGAACCGCCCAAGGATGGCAGTGTGACGTTGGATGAAAGCCAGAAGAAAATTGCCAAGCTTTTGGGCATTGATCCTGCCGCAATGAAAAAAACCCGTGAAGCGGAATTGGCTGGTCAATAAATTTCAATAGCCCTCGGGCCTCTCACTCAAAAGGATATATATCATGGTTGCTCTGGTTGCAGGTCGATTGACCAAAGAAGTATTAGGCCCCGTTTTCCAACTGCCTGTTGCGGCAGCGACACTGATTTATGCAGGCGCATTGGTTTGTGTGAGTGCTGCTGGTTTTGCGACCAAAGGTGCAACGTCGACCACGCTGAAAGCCTATGGCCGCTGTGAAACGACTGTTGATAATTCGGCAGGCGCTGCGGGCGATCTGAAAGTTACAGTTAAGTCAGGCATTTTTATCTGGGCCAACTCAGCTGCGGGCGATCTGATCACGTTAGCTGACGTGGCGAGTGATTGTTACATTGTTGATGACCAGACGGTGGCTAAAACCAATGGCGGTGCCACCCGCAGCCGTGCTGGCAAGATTGTCAACGTCGATGCCGAAGGCGTTTGGGTTCAAGTAAGCCCACAAAACTAATTCCCTCCATACTTCATTTTAAAGCAGGAAAACTCCAATGCTGATCACCAACCAAAATCTTACAAACTTGCGCACCGGCTTTTCAACAATCGTGGCGGATGCCATGGCTAAAATGAAGGCAGAGTCGGCTTATGCGAAGGTTACAACCTATGTGCCATCAACCGACAAAGAAGAAACCTATGGCTTCTTGCGCGATTTGCCAGGTATGCGTGAATGGGCAGGCCCGCGTTTGATCAACGGCTTGGCTGAAGATGGTTTTAAAATCAAAAACAAACCATTTGAAGAAACCATCAGTGTTGGCCGCTATGATATTTTATACGACAAACTTGGTACCTATGCGCCACGCTTTGCAATGCTGGGCCGTGCAGCTGCTGAGCAGCCTGACTTGATGCTGTGGGCTTTGGCAAAATCAGGCTTCACCACAAACTGTTTTGATGGCCAGTATTTCTTTGACACCGATCACCCCATCAAGCTGGCCGATGGCACCATGGGCACTTATGCCAATACTGATGGTGGAGCAGGTGCACCGTGGATGCTGATTGATAATTCAAAAGGCATGATGCCGTTCATTTATCAAGAGGCGATTGCGCCGACCTTTGTTTCTAAAGACAAGCCCGACGATGACAATGTGTTTATGCAAAATGAATTCCTCTATGGCGTGGATATGTATTGCCAAGTGGGTTTTGGCATGCCGCAGCTGGCATGGGGTTCTAAACAAACTCTTGATGCCACGTCTTATGGTGCAGCGCGGGCTGCCATGGGCAACTTCAAGCGCGATGGTGGCCAACCTGCAGGCATTACTGGCAAGATTTTGGTGGTTGGACCTTCAGGCGAAAGTGCGGGCCGCAAAATTCTGAACAGTGAATATGGCGCTGGCGGCGCCACCAACGAGTGGAAGGACACAGCCGAACTGATGGTCGTGCCTTGGTTTAGCTAAGTCAATTTAGGCACCGAACACATTTCAATTTGAAGGATATTTTAAAATGGCAAAAGCCGAAAAAGAAAAAGTAAATCTCACCACAGTTTGGGTTTTAGCCAAGCAACCGCAGGGGCGCTGGAAAGCAGGCTTACAATTTACTCCTGAGCCGCGTGAAGTTGAAGTTACGGATGAACAGTTGGAACTGATTGCAGCTGATCCTGTGTTGCAAGTGCTCAGTGCTCCGAAAGCCCAAGCCGACGCCAAGCCCGCTGCCTAAAGCCTAAAGGTTCGTCTGCGCCGGACCTTCTCTGCCATACCCGCCGAAAGGCATTGAAAGAGGGTGGCTACCTACAACGGTTAAAATCGTCATGGCCGTCACCCGCTCTTTAAATTGGACGCAGCTTAATGCCCGCCTATGTTTCACAAGCACAATTGGTCGATAGATTTGGCGATGCCATGTTGCGCCAATTGACCAGCCGCACCGTGCCATCTGGGGCTATTGATGCAGCTGTGGTCACCCGTGCCATCACGGATGCCGGAGCAACCATTGATGGTTATCTGGCCGGGCGTTATCAATTGCCACTGCCATCTGTGCCAGCGCTTTTGGTTCCGGTGGCTTCGGCCATTGCGATTTATTTACTGCATGGGCAGCTCACCACTGAAAAAATCCGCCTTGACTATCAGGATGCATTGAAGGCCCTTTCAAACATCGCTTCAGGCACTATTCGCTTGGATGTGGCAGGCGCTGAACCTGCCGGCAACCAGTCATCAGGCGCACCGCAAACCAATGCGCCGGCACGGCCCATTTCAAATGGTCCCATCGGAGGCTTTATCTGATGAGTGTGCGTATTGCAGGACTTGAAAAAACCATTGGCGAACTTTCCGCCATTGCTGCACGGTTAAAAAATCCAAAGCCGATGTACGAAGACATTGGTGACATGCTGCGGCTCAATACGCAAGAGCGCTTTGAACGCGGAACGGCACCGGATGGAAGTAAATGGCCACCATCGCTGCGGGCACTTATGTCAGCTGGCAAGACCTTGATCAAGAGTGGCGATCTCAAAAACATGTTGAATGTAAACGCTTCTGATTCCGGTGTGGAAATGGGGTCCAATCTTCCTTATGCCGCCATCCACCAGTTTGGATTTGATGGCTCAACTACACGAAAAGCTCGCACTCAAGTTTATAATTTTAGGTTGGATAGAAAGTCAGGAAAATCACTCGGCTTTGCGACAAAGAAAAAAGCTAATTACTCAGTCCAGTCAAAAATTGCAGAGCACCAAGCACATTTAAGAATTCCAGCCCGCCCATTTCTCGGCATCGATGCGGAGGACGAAGGCGAAATTCTCCACATCGCCAGCTCTTACATTGCAGGAGGAGCCAATGCTCATCAGTGATGTAGTGGCAAGGCTTGAAGCTCAGATTCCAATTCTGGTGGGCAGGGTGCAAACGGCGGCTGATCTTTCTAAGTTGATCGCTGAAAATGCGTTGCCGCAATATACGCCTGCTGCCTTTGTGTTGCCCTTGGGTTTTGATGCCGCCCCTAATTCCAAAATGTCAGGCGTTCACAGCCAAACGCTGGTGGAGCGCATTGGCGTTGTGTTGCTGGTGGGCAATGCTGCTGATGCCACAGGGGCCATGGCCTTGGCCTCGATTGATGATCTGGTCACCCAAGTGAAGCTGGCACTTGCGGGTTGGTCCCCTCTTGCTGGTGATGATGTGTTTGATGTGACGCGCGGGCGGCTGACTGATCTGCGCGATGGATTGGCCTTTTACCAAATTGATTTTTCAACAACCCGATTTTTGAGGATTTGACCATGGCTGAAATTATTTTTGACGAGCTGCCGCATGATGGTGGCACTTATGAAAAACTGAAAGATGGCAGGTTCAAACTTTTGGATGCTGCCACCCAGCAAACAGCAGCTGCTGAGAAGCCGGCTGCAGCTGCGTCACCATCCGCACCATCACCTGCACCACTGGGAGCTAAATAATCATGCCTAAATTTTTCAAACGCAAAACCCTGCTGGTCAAAAAAGAAGTGACTTATGGCGTGGACCCCGTGCCAACCGGTGCAGCCAATGCTATATTGGCTCAGAATGTAAAAATTCAGCCCATGCAGGGCCAGAACGCTACACGCGATATTGACCTTCCATACTTTCAAGCGCCGCAGAATTTCCCCACCGGCGTTTATCAAGAAATTTCATTTGACCTTGAACTTATTGGTGCGGCCGCTGCCGGAGCGGCACCTGGCTGGAGTGCCATTGCCACGGCCTGCGGGCTGCAGGAGGTGATCTCAGCTGGTGTGAGCGTTGCTTACAATCCAGTTTCAAACGGTTTCTCATCAGCCTCCATTTACCTCTATATTGATGATGTGCTGTTTAAAATAACAGGCGCCAGAGGCGACATGAAACTCAAGCTTGGCGTTCATGGTTTGCCCATGATGGAGTGCCGTTTGATGGGGCTTTTCAACCTACCAACTGACACAGCCAATGCCACACCAACGCTCACCGCGTTCCAACAGCCACAGGTGTCAAATGCCACCAACACCCCAAACGTCACATTCAATGGTGTGGCCGTTGCCAACCGAACCTATGATTTAACCTTCGGTGGCAAGACAGTTTACCGCGAATTGCAAGGCGCATCCTCAAAACAGGTTTTGATCACCGACCGTGAACCAGCCATCACCATGCAATTTGAAGCCACCACTATGGCTATCATAAACCCATATTCGCTTTCACTCAACCAAACTGCCTTTGCGGTGAACATTGCCCATGGTGTAGGCGCTGGCAAGATTACCACAATCAATGCCTCTAACTGTCGTTTGAACCGGCCTGACCAAAATGCCGAGCAGGATAATATCTGGGAATGGCCACTTTCCATCACGCCATTTCCCACCGCAGGCAATGACGAATTCAGCATCGTCCTCACTTAATTTTAAAGGCAGTCTAAACCCATGTTTAAAATATCCTCCAAACCCACCTTCACCC
>JANOXS010000104.1:0-46197 GCA_031418535.1 Hyphomicrobiales bacterium
TTTAGGGGCTGAGCCCTATCTCAATGGCGTGGCCAAAATTTTAGCCGAAATAGAAGACCGTAAACTCACCAATGCGCGGGTGCATTATGGCGATGCGCGCGTGCTGCTGGAGGCTTTGCCGGATGCCTGCTTTGAGCGGGTCTATCTCCTCTATCCCGATCCGTGGCCCAAGGCGCGCCAGAATAAACGGCGTTTTGTTTCGCCCTCAAATCTCGCCCAAATTCACCGCGTGTTAAAACCATCCGGCCAATTTTGGTTCGCCAGTGACATTGAAGATTATGTGCAGTGGACGCGCGAACATATTGCAACCCATGCTGGGTTTATTGAAGAGGGCGACTCATCGCAGCCCTTTGAAAACTGGACGCAAACCCGTTATGAAGCCAAAGCCGTGCGCGAAGGCCGTGGCTCAGCTTATTTGCATTTCCTGAAGTTGTGAGTTGAACAATTAAGTCACTTTGAAGCAGGCACCAGTTGCGCTAAGGCCTATCACATATGGAGGGCTTTACCGATGTTCGATTTGTTCAAGAAAATGATGCCGAAGGAAGAGAAGTTTTTTGATCTCTTTGAGGCCCATGCCGCAAAAGCTGTTGATGCAGCAGCATCGCTGCGCGCCATTTTTGTAGGCGGTAAAACCATCACCGCAAATTGCAAAACTTTGATGGCCTATGAAGATGATGCCGATAAAATTACCGAACAAGTGATGCAAGCCTTGCGCAAAAGTTTCATCACACCGTTTGATCGCAGCGATATTAAAAATCTGATCAGCGCCATGGATGATGCCGTGGACCAAATGAACAAAACCGCCAAAGCTATTTTGCTTTTTGAAGTGACGAACTTTGAACCTAACATGGTGAAAATGGCTGATGATGCAGTCAAGCTTGCAGCGCTGTGCACTGAGGCTTTGCCACTGCTGCGCAATGTTGGCCAGAACGGTAACCGGCTGCATGTGATCACCGAGCAGATGATTGCCATTGAAGATGCGTCTGATCAACGCCACGAAGAAGGTATCAAAGCTTTGTTCAAGGGCAAGGGTAAAAAAGACCCGATGACATTTATTGTGGGCTCTGAAATTTATGAGCATTTGGAAAAAGTGGCAGATCGTTTTGAAGAGGTCGCTCATGTGATGAGCGGCATTGTGATTGAACACGTTTAAACCATTGAAGGAGATATTCTGATGGTTATGGGTGTTGTTACATTCACACTGGTATTTCTGATCGCCGTGGCGTTGTTTTTTGATTTCATCAATGGCATGCATGATTCAGCCAATTCAATTGCTACCATCGTTTCCACGCGCGTTTTGAAACCGCAATACGCTGTTTTGTGGGCGGCGTTTTTTAACTTTGCGGCGTTTTTTATTTTCAGCACCCATGTGGCAACGACGGTGGGCAAGGGCATTGTTGATCCGAAACTGATTGACGATGCTTTGGTGTTTGGCGCACTCGCCGGCGCTATCACTTGGAATATCATCACGTGGCGTTTAGGAATTCCATCATCATCATCACACGCCTTGATTGGCGGCATCGTGGGCGCGGGCATTGCGAAAGCTGGCCTCTCGGCAATACAGTGGTCGGGCTTGAGCAAAACGATTTATGCCATTGTATTGTCGCCGTTCACGGGTTTCTTGCTTGCAATGTTGTTGATGCTTTTGGTGAGTTGGCTGTTCGTGCGCGCCAACCCGAGTTTTGCTGACAGTCTGTTTCGCAAATTGCAATTGATCTCGGCGGCACTTTATTCGCTTGGCCATGGCAGCAACGATGCGCAAAAAACTGCGGGCATTATTTCGGTGCTATTGTTCTCCCACGGCATGTATGCCGAATTTACGGTGCCAGCGTGGGTGATAATTTCATGTTACACCGTCATGGGGCTTGGCACTCTCACGGGTGGCTGGCGCATTGTGCACACCATGGGTTCTAAAATTACACGCCTTACGCCTACACAAGGGGCTTGTGCTGAAACGGCAGGAGCCATCACATTGTTTATGGCGACCTATCTCGGTGTGCCCGTCTCCACGACTCACACTATTACTGGTGCCATTGTTGGTGTGGGTTCAGCACGGCGGGTTTCTGCCGTGCGCTGGAATGTGGCCACCAGCATTGTTTATGCGTGGGTGATCACTATGCCAGCAGCGGGAATTATGGCGGCGCTGTTTTACTGGCTCGCTTATTTCGTGTTGTGAAATCAGAAAAACCCGCCAAGCAAATTGCAGCCCTGCCGTTTCGCAAACGGCGCGGCAAAGTGGAAATTTTACTGATCACTTCGCGCGAAACAAAACGCTGGATCATCCCCAAGGGGTGGCCAATGAAAGGCCTTAAGAATTATAATGCTGCACGGCTTGAAGCTTTGGAAGAAGCCGGCGTCAAAGGGCGCATGTGTAAAAAGTCGATTGGTCATTTTGAATATCTCAAACGATTGAAGACCGGCGAAGATAAACTTTGTCGCGTTTCAGTGTATAGCCTGCAAGTGAACGCAGTGCTTCGAAATTGGATGGAAAAAGACCAACGTACTCGGTGTTGGTTTAGTGCGCGCCAAGCGGTTAGGCTGATTCAAGAACAGCAATTAAAAAAGTTGATGTCGGATTTTGTTATCGGCCACAGAAATCGTGTCTAAGGTTTTGCAATTTTACTTTTTAGTTGGACTGCAATTCAGAATTGCGTTGGATGGCATCTGTTAATTGTCCGTTAACGTTGACTGGCAACTTTCCGAAATTCATTTCAATTTTTTAGAATTCCTTTGGCCGTCGTTAAGTGTCAGCAACTAATCAGTGGAGAGTTGTAAAAGCCTGCGATCAGTTTTGGAGAGACTATAAATGCCTGCTACCACGTGGACCGACGCGCAGATTCTAGCACAGCTTAACAGCGGTCTAAAATGGACGACGCCGACAATTACCTATAGATTTTCAACATCTTCGGCGGGCCTAACGGCAACCTCGGGCGAAACCAGCACATTCACGGCGTTCAATGCAGCCCAACAGGCAAAAGCAATTGTGGCCCTTGGCCTATGGGATGATTTAATAACCCAAAGCATTGTTCAAACGACCGCAACCAATACGGCCAGCAATATTGAGTTTGGAAACTCCACGACAGGTGTGTCCTATGCCCAAGCCTATTTCCCTGTCGACGGCACAGTTTGGTTCAATACGACTTACGCGGACCTTCAAACGCCAGTAATTGGCAAGCACGGCTTCATGACCACAATCCATGAACTTGGCCATGCCTTGGGCCTCAACCACATGGGCAATTATGATGGTGCTGCGGTGGCAGCACCCTCAAGCTACCAAGACAGCACAGTGTTGTCTATCATGTCATACTTTGGCCCAAACTGGGGTTCTGGTGCTGCCAACGGCGAAGGCTTGGTCGCATGGGCAGACTGGGTTGGTGCTGACGGAGTTCTCTACTCACCACAAACGCCCATGCTCAATGATATCATGGCTATTCAAGCGATGTATGGCGCTGATTTGACCACACGCACCGGCAACACCAGCTATGGCTTCAATTCTACTGTGGGCGCGGCAAGCGGCGGCATTTTTGACTTCACCTTGAATCTACACGCGATACTTTGCATCTACGATGCTGGTGGCATTGACACTCTTGATTTGAGTGGTTGGAGCACATCGTCTTCAATAAACTTAGTTCCCGGAACTTTGTCATCTGGCAACAGCATGACCAACAACATCTCGATCTCTTATTCAACTATCATCGAAAATGCAGTTGGTGGCGCAGGTGATGACACACTGGTTGGCAATGCCTACAACAACACACTGAATGGCGGCAGTGGCGCAGACACGTTCACAGGCGGCATGGGCAATGATACAGTCATTGGTGGTGCAGGCACAGACACAGCAATCTACTCAGGCGCATTTGCAAGCACCACAGTGAGTTACAATGCAACAACCCAAACCTTCACAGTTTCAAATGCAGCTGATGGCACAGACACCGTAACTGGGGTCGAGAATTTCATATTCAATGGTATTGCCAAAACTGCCGCTTCCATGATCCCGAGCACAATTAACGCGTCGATATCTGCCACAATAGTTTCCGTAAATGAAGGCAACAGTGGCACAACCAGTTTTACGTTTACAGTAACGCTGGCTTCAGCGGCAACCAGTGCCCAGTCAGCAACTTATACGATTGCAGGTAACGGTGTTAACGCAGCAAATGCCGCCGATTTCTCCAGCGCATTGACGGGCACCGTTTCATTCGCGATAGGCGATCTTACAAAAACGATCACGGTGCTGGTGGCTGGCGATACGGTTTTTGAACAGAACGAAACTTTCGCTGTAACACTCTCGGGCGCAACTGCGGGACTAACGCTGACAACGGCCACCGCTACGGCTACGATTGTGAATGATGATATTAATGTTATCAATGGCACTGCTGGTGACGACAACATGGTCGGTACGACCGCATCTGATCAAATTTTGGGTTTAGCAGGCAATGACACTCTCGTGGGAAATGGTGGTGTAGATTTTTTGAACGGTGGTGCTGGTTTTGATACTGTAAATTATGCATCGCGTGCATCTGGCGTAAATGTTGATCTCGGTGCTTATTCGGCTGGCAGTGGTAATTCGTGGGATGGAACCTCAATGAATATCCTTACCAGCATTGAAAATGTAGTTGGGTCATCGTTTGGAGATTTGCTTACTGGCGATGCCAATGACAATACATTCCAAGGTATTGGTGGGTTAGACTATATCAATGGTGGGGCGGGTCTGGATACGGTCTCTTACGTCGCAAACTCTGTTGGCGTTAAAGTCAATCTTGGGGCTTATGGCACGGGAAGCGGAAACTCCTGGGACGGAACCTCAATGAATATCCTTACCAGCATCGAAAACATAGTGGGATCATCGATTGGCGATACGCTTACTGGTGATGCAAATGACAATACATTCCAAGGCAATGGCGGGTTAGATTACATCAATGGTGGGGCAGGTCTGGATACGGTTTCTTACGTCGCAAACTTTGTTGGCGTTAAAGTCAATCTTGGGGCTTATGGCACGGGAAGCGGAAATTCTTGGGATGGAACCTCAATGAACATCCTCAGCAATATTGAAAATGTACTTGGGTCTTCATTTGGTGATATTTTAACGGGCGATTCAAATAATAACACATTCAATGGCGGTTTGGGCAATGATACGCTGATGGGTGGCATGGGTGCAGACACCTTTAGATTCACCGATCTAAATTTTGGTGCCGATACTGTAGCAGACTACAATCATGGCGAAGATTATTTGAGTTTTTCTGCAGCGGCTGCAGACTCGTTCACCGACTTTGTGATCACCAACAACGATACGATAAATGTGCTCATAACTCTTACAAGTGGTGGGACAATCTCCCTTCATAACGGCAGCGTGATTCATCTAGATGCGGCAGATTTCTTATTTGTTTAAAAATCACCCCGGTATACTTGAAGCGTTAGAATTTCATTGCTGGCATCGATGTTTCCAAAGTCGCGATCAAAAACTGTTTGATAGGGCAACATGAAGTTTGAGTTTCTATCCAGATTAAAAATGTAAACTGAAATCGATATGCCAGCGCATACCAATGTAATAACTCTGGCCTTTAATGTTGGTAAAGTTGCGCAGTGAGCGGCGTACCAAAAGCCTTGAATTGTTGCAGAGAACATCATCATCCGACTCCATATCGAGGAGTTGTTGGAAAAAAGTAAAATCGCTATAATAAGCGACATAGCGCTATAAATAGATAAGAGTGAAATTGTATCCAGTTGAGATTTTTTGTGCCGAGAAATATAAACAAGTGAAATCAAATTCAGTACGACTAGTCCTGTTGTGGCCAGAGACGAATCACTTTCTATTCCCGTGTAAACAAAAAACTTATTAAAGAAAGTCAGACCCGATTGATGTACTATAAAATCAAATAAAAACCTTGTTAAATCATAATAAGACAAAGGTAAGCCGACTAAAATTACAAATAGTACGAAGGCTATAATGTTCAGGTTAATCTTGTAGTAGGTTAACAAAAGAACTGGGAAATACATAAAAGCTGAGACATGAAAAGTTAAACTGACACAGCAACACAATATTATTATGTAAATTCTTCGCCGAAGCAGTAGTTCCCTGCAGGCAAGAAAAATCAAACCTACAGCAACTCCCTGACGCACCGTGGAAAAGTAAAATAGGATTAAACAGAAACCAACGTGAATTAATATTGCCAAAGGAATATTACATCGAATGCTTGCTAGCAATCTCGACAGCGCAAAAACATTGAAAATAGCACAAATCAAAAAAAGATAATCCACGCTTAGTCCGCAAAAACGCACTATAAAATTGAGAGTTATGTAGCCGGGTTCCATATCAGGCAAATTTGACAAGTCTAAGTTAAATAGTCCCTCATTCCAGACACTTGGTATCCTCTCAAAAAATTCTGTATAGGGCATCCAATCGTAACCGGTCTGATACCTTAGCCCACTGAAAAGCGACAAACCTATTAACGGCATCCACTTGGAAACTATGGGGTTAGCGAAACCTCTGCCACCTCCGACAAAGCTTAACATCGTCAACAACATAATTAGTGAAAGATAGGGAAATACTTGATATGAAATCATTTCAGGACTGTCGCTTCAATATTTATAAAGTGAATACATTTTAACAATCCACGGGTTGGATTGACTTTACTTCTAACCTTCCTGCACCTGTTTCGCAGCGAGTTTAACGTCGAAACGGCTCATAATTAATTGCTTTCCATTTGCTCTCAGTTTTTCAACATTCATTTGGTTGGAGAAAACTTTAATAACAACTTCAGACAGGCCTTCGGCATCTCCTGCACAGACGACAACTCCGGCATTATGGACTTCTAAAAAGCTTCCAAAATCTGTGGAATCTTCAACCGATGCCACCACAGGAATGCTCGCTCGAAAATAGTCCAGAGTTTTTGATGGAAAAGTGGGTACACCTGTATTGCGTTGGGTGGCAACGATGCCGCAATCGCATGCACTGAGCAATTTTAGATAATCTTGTCGTGGAATGGCCGACATCACTTTTACATTCGTGAGTTCCTTTGCCATTGCGCGCACTTCGTTCTCCAGCGGGCCGCGACCAATAATTAGAAAAAGAATTTTGGGTGAATGCACTGTGGCGAGTCGAGCTGCTGCAAAGATATCATCCAACCCGCGCCCCTTCGACAGCGTGCCGCCGAACACCGCAATTTTCATATTTTGTGGCAGATCATATTTCTGCCGGATTTCTTTTCGATCGACATTTTCAGGAAAAATTGCTTCGGTCCAAATTGGTAGGATTTCGACCCTTTGTTTGGACCTTATCCAATAATGGGCCTTTAGAAACTCAATATTCATCGGCGACATGCAGCCGATGACATCAAATCCTCGGATCAAAATGCGCTCGAGGAACAATAACGTGTAGAAAGCTGGTCCACTTTTTAAAATTCCCATCGCGCGTTGATGGTAAGGTAAAAAATCCCATTGCACCAAATATTTTTTCGCTTTTGAAAACATAAAACAAATTAATACGGGCGCCCAAACGGAACTTGGCAAGCCAGATACTATGACGTCATATTTGTTTGTTCTCAAAAGTCTGAATGTTGTGAACGCTGCTTTCAATGGCGTGCCCACCCACTTCGCAACCAACCGTATAAAGTTTCCGAACTGATTTAAAATAAGTGGTTTGAAGCGATAAACATTTATTCTTGGGTGCGCTTTTGTATTTGGTGGGTCTGGCGTTATATCAACGTCGCGCCAATCGATTGCGATGACATCTATTTCGGTACCAGCTGCAGCAACAGCGTCTGCAAATTCATTCATTAAGCCCCGTCGGCCAACATCTGCTGGAAACCAGGATGTAATAAGTAAGACGCGCTTTCCTCGTTGTGACTCAACCATAGGTATCCTATGCAACGCTACGGTGTGATCCGTCAACAGCCGTAGCTATGGCAGCAAAAGCAAAGACTGCTGTAGCACCCGAAGCGTATGCCCAAACGGCAGCCAAACCGCCAAAATTGTCACGCAATAGCCAAAAAGCCAAGACCATAACTCCGGCTTGAATAACTTCACCATACGCCTGCATTTTAGGGCGTCCCAGTGCAACAAATCTATATATAAAAAAGCTCGCAAAAATTTTGAAAAAATCTGCTATGAGTTGTGGAACCACATAGTTGCTCGCTGTAGCAAAACTACTCGAATAGGCGAGTGTGAGGATTTGATTGGAAAACAACCAGAATACAAATGCACCACCTAAAAACATCGCCATTATGGGCGGCACAAACTCAAACATGACACTTAGATTTTGGCGACCAGAAAGCGCCGATAGTTTTGGTAATAGTATGCTTGCAAATAAAGTCCCAAAGACCTGTATGTAAGCATCGCCAATGCGGGAAACTGCCTGCCAATGGCCCACGGCTTCCCAACCAATTGATTGGCTTAATTCATGCCTCATGAGTATCAGCGCCAATGGCACGGCCGCCGCGGTTACTACCATTGCAAAACTATAGTTTAATAGCCTAGTCATTTGATTTGATCTAAGTTTAGTGACTAAAATTTGCGTGTATATTTGTGGCCGCACTTGGTGAAGGTAGCGTATCGCAAACAGTGAAGGTGAAAGAGCCAGTACTGCACAGCCCGCCACAGCGCCAGAAAAACCGAAGTAATACGTTCCGCAAAAAATAAATAGAGCAGAGAAAAGAGCGCCAATTATACCTGACAATGCAACAGCGCTGATTGCATTGATCGCTGACAAGAAAGCGAGTGACGTGTTGCCCAATCCAGTAAATAATTGAGCAGCCCCAATTAGTAAAAACACCCAAGATAATTGAGCATCGAGCAAAATTAGAGTTCCAACATAATATAAAGTGAAACTAATTAGGCCCAGCAGAGCAGCACTGGTTAAGGAAATTGCGAAACCAGATTTCAGCCACTCAAGTTTTTCTATTTCACTCTCTGCGCTTGCCACTTCCTTTATAAGGCCGTTAGACAAACCGCCTCCTGCAAATGTCGAAAATAAACTTGCTATAGCCATAACTTGCGTCAGTAACCCAAAGCCCGCGACACCAAAATGGTACGATAAGAACTTAAAAGCCAAGAGCATCGTTAATATTCTGATAACGACCATGGACAAAATTATAAGAGATTTTCGTAAGGTATCTTTCATTGTCCATCTTCAGGGAAGTGTAATTTAGGAATATACTTTTAGTATATTTAGAAACTCACGGGAAGAAAAGGCAAATAGCTTTAGCTAGTCGACCTATGTTGGAATAAGGGGAGTTGACGATAGAATTTTAATGAAAAGACCGATGATAAATGAATTTTTGACTGCAGCCGGTTAGGCGAGCTGTTATTTAAGCAACTCCAGCTCTTCATTCAAATTCCAGACGTCAAATTATCCAAACGTTGTGTGCTTGGTTAAGACGCTGGGCAATAGTCAAAAATATCTCGGACAAGATTGGATTTGCAAGGGTCTGATTCCGATGGCCTGCCTTTCAATATGCGACCACTTTAGCGAAAGCCATGGGTCGTGACTTGCATCATCTGACACATCTTGCTCACATGCCACCAATCCTTCACAAACCCAAATCTCACGGCCTTTGGCTCGCGAAGAACTGGGTGACCTTTTCTAATATCTCCCGCTCCTCCGGCAGCACACGGTTCTGATGAAGCAAACTGAACTGCTGTATGATAGAAGTAGACCGACTGTTTAATCGCCAGAGCCCTACTCCTTGGGTGAGGACTATCATCTCAAGTAACCAAAACCAAACCGCTACAAGCGCACTGTACAAAAAAATAATCGCTCAACTTGCGTCGGTTAGATATTCTTTAATTTTAGAGTATCTGCTATTCAAAATTGTGCTAAATTGAGTATGAAAATTTGTTAAGTCCTGAAATTAAAGAAAAAATGTTTAAAAACAAAACCCTTCTTATCACAGGTGGAACTGGCTCGTTTGGCAACGCCGTGGCGCGCCGATTTGCCCAATCTGCCATTGGGCAGATTCGGATTTTCAGCCGTGATGAAAAGAAGCAGGATGACATGCGCAAGCGATATGACAATCCTAAGCTTAAATTTTATTTAGGCGATGTGCGTGATCGCAACAGTGTTCGTGAAGCCATGCGCGGAGTTGATTTTGTGTTTCACGCAGCCGCTTTGAAGCAAGTGCCGTCTTGCGAATTTTATCCCATGCAGGCTGTGCAAACCAATGTGATCGGTACTGAGAATGTCCTACTCGAAGCGATAGATGCAAAGGTGGCGCGGGTTATTTGCCTGAGCACTGACAAAGCTGTTTATCCAATTAATGCCATGGGCATTAGTAAAGCGCTGATGGAAAAAGTTATGGTCGCTACTAGCCGCAATTTGCAAGGCGGCGATACCGTTATTTGCGGCACTCGCTATGGAAATGTGATGGCTTCGCGCGGATCGGTCATTCCGTTGTTTGTTAATCAAGTGTGGGAGCAACGCCCCATCACCATTACTGACCCCACAATGACCCGCTTTATGATGACGCTAGCGAATGCTGTCGATTTGGTTCTGTATGCATTCGAACGTGGACGCAACGGCGATATATTTGTGCAAAAGGCACCGGCGGCAACAGTTCAAATTCTAACGATGGCAATTCTTAACATTATGAAGCGCCAAGATCATAGTGTTCGGGTGATGGGCGCGCGCCATGGCGAAAAACTTTACGAGTCACTTTTAAGCCGCGAGGAAATGGCCAAAGCAGAGGACCTAGGAGAGTATTTCCGTATCTCTTCAGATGATCGCGATCTCAATTATGCCAACTATATTGAAAAGGGTGACATTGCCATTACGACGGCACTGCACATCGATGAATACAGCTCTCATAATACTGAGCAACTAACCGTTGATGCCATGGAGCAGCTTTTGTTGAAACTTGAGTTTATGCAACGCATAGCTGCTGGCGAACGCGCCACGCCTGAGGAATAAAATGCGTGTACTTGTAACCGGCGCGGATGGGTTTATTGCGAAAAACCTAGTAGCCCATTTGCGCGAACGCAGAGATGTTGAAATCGTAACTTTTACCCGACAAAACGCTATTTCCGAACTTGCGAGTTTGGTAGAGGGCGTTGATTGTATTTTTCATCTTGCCGGAATCAATCGACCTAACGATCCCTTAGAATTTGTGACTGGCAATACAGAGCTGACCCAAGCTCTGAGTGTAGTTATAGGTGCGAACAAGAAAAATGTGAGAATTATATTTAGTTCTTCCACCCAAGCCACGCGAAACAATGCCTATGGTGAAAGCAAACGGGCCGCAGAAAAATCTTTGGAACAAGTATCATTGCCTGCGCATGTAACGTCGTATATTTTTAGGCTGCCCAACGTGTTTGGAAAATGGTGCAGGCCAAATTATAATTCTGCGGTGGCCACATTCTGCCATAATATTACGCGTGAATTACCTATTACCATCAACGATCGAGCATCACCCCTTACACTGGTTTATGTTGATGATGTAGTTTCCGAATTTATCAAAATCATGGACGGCACTCCACCAAACAACCGAGATAATGCTTTTGTCGAAGTTGCTCAAACGTATCAGACAACAGTGGGCGATGTTGTAGATATACTAGAATGTTTTCATTCTGATCGAAAGTCATTGAAAGTTTCGCAAGTGGGCTCAGGCTTGCGCCGTGCACTGTATGCCACCTATATCAGCTCCCTTGATTCCTCTGATTTTTCCTATGCCGTGACGCGCCATAGCGACGATCGCGGCGTTTTTGTCGAGATGTTGAAAACTGAAACTAGCGGACAGTTTTCATTTTTCACGGCAGGGCCGGGCATCACGCGCGGCGGTCATTACCATCACAGCAAGACAGAAAAATTTCTTGTCATTAAAGGCAAAGCGAGATTTTGTTTCCGTAACATTTTGACAGAAGAAATAACTGAAGTTTTCACGGATGGTGACAGGTCAAAGATTGTTGATACTGCACCCGGTTGGGCTCATGATATTACCAATGTTGGCGACTGCGAATTGATTGTTATGCTATGGGCCAATGAAGTTTTTGATCGTGAATTTCCTGACACGTACACCAGCAGATGTAGGGCAGTATGACAAAATTGAAAGTCATGACAATTCTTGGGACGCGGCCTGAAATCATCAGGCTTTCGCGAGTCATGGCAAAGTTGGATGAGTATTGTGATCACTGCATTGTTCATACAGGTCAGAATTATGACTTCGAACTTAACGAGGTGTTTTATCATGATTTGGGTTTGCGCAAGCCGGATTATTTTTTAGGAACGGGAGGCGGCAGCCTTGGTGAAACCCTAGGTAAAATTCTCATTGAAACTGAGCGCGTTTTGCAGGCGGAAAAGCCTGACGCAGTTCTTGTTTTAGGCGACACAAATTCTGCAATATCAACCATCATGGCGCGCCGCACGAAAATTCCAGTCTATCATATGGAGGCTGGAAATCGTTCGTTTGACCGCAACGTGCCTGAAGAAACCAATCGTAAAATTGTCGATCATATCAGTGACTTCAACTTGGTTTATACGGAGCACGCCAGAAGGCATTTGTTGTCAGAAGGCATAGCGCACCGTAGAATTTATCTAACAGGATCGCCAATGCGCGAAGTTCTGGATTTTTATAAAAGCAAAATCGAAGCATCGCAAGTTTTGGATAGCTTGAACTTGAAGAGTGGTGGGTATTTCATTGTGTCGCTTCACCGTGAAGAGAATGTAGACAACAGCTCGCGCCTTCTTCTTCTGCAGGATGCACTTAATTTAGTTGCTGAAAAATATAACATGCCAGTTATTGTTTCCACTCATCCACGCACCCGCAAGCGCTTAGATGCATTGGGTGCCGCCGCACTCCATCCAAATGTTCAATACATGAAACCTTTTGGTTTCCATGATTACAACAAACTGCAAATGCACGCGTTCTGTGCAATTTCAGACAGTGGAACAATTGCTGAAGAGTCTTCCATCCTTGGGTTTCCTGCGATCACACCGCGTGATGCGATTGAGCGGCCGGAAGCGCTTGATGTCGGCTGCATCGTCTTGACGGGTCTCGATGTCAACACCATCCAGAACGCCATCAGACTAGTGACGAGCCATTTTGCCGAACGAAGGAAGCAGAAATTAGCTCAGCCACAACCTGCGGATTATCAAATTACGAACACCTCCGAACGGGTGGTTTCTCTGATCATTGGCACGGCCAAGCTTTCAAACAGTTGGGACGGCATCAGAGGCAATGATCTCGGATGAGCGATTCTGCGCGGTCCAGAAGTCTGACTATATTGTTGTTAACGCAATGGTTTGATCCAGAGCCTTCATTCAAAGGACTTACCTTTGCCAAGGCTTTGCAGGGTCTAGGGCACACCGTTTCGGTCGTCACGGGATTTCCAAATTATCCGGGTGGCAAAATCTATCCCGGTTACAAGTTGCAACTACACACAAATGAAATTCAAAATGACATCAAGATAAAGCGTCTTTATCTTTACCCAAGCCACGATGGCAGTGCCATTGGCCGAGCGCTGAATTATTGCACATTCTTTTTTTCGGTCTTGTTTTATCTTATTTTTTTTGCACCGCGTGTGGATGTAATCTACGTTTACCACCCGCCAGCGACGGTTGGTTTTGCAGCAGCTATTGCACGATTTTTTCGGCGAACCCCCACCGTGTTGGATGTGCAAGATATGTGGCCAGATACACTGGTTGCTACTGGCATGATAAATAATCCATTGCTTCTACGGTTCATTGGTCGAATTTGTTTGTTTGTTTATGCAAACATGAACCACATTGTAGTGTTGTCGCGTGGATTTAAGAGAGTGCTTGCTCAAAGAGGAGTTCCGGAAAATAAGCTTTCGGTCATTTTCAATTGGGCAGATGTTCAGGCTGGTGCGGCCAACTATATAGTGCCCCCGTCCCTCGCTAAATCAAAAGAATTCAAAATTTTATTTGCAGGCAACATGGGGAAGGCGCAAAATTTGGGATGCGTAATTGATGCCGCTTTGCTTCTGTCGACGCAGCCTTTCGATATAAAGATTTTTTTGTTGGGCGAGGGTGTTGAAACGGAACGCTTAAAAGAACATTGCGCGATTTTGAATTTGAAGAATGTTGTATTTTTGCCGCGTGTTTCAATGGCCGAAGTAGGCGCTTATTTGGCTGCTGCCGATTGCTTGTTGGTGCAACTCAAAGCGGATCCACTTTTTGAAATTACTATACCAAGTAAAACCCAGGCCTATCTCGCGAGTGGAAAGCCAATTCTGATGGCAGTTGCAGGCGATGCGGCCGACATGGTTCAAGCTGCCGGTGCAGGTTTGGTGGTTAAACAGAATGATCCTGAAGCATTGGCCAAGGCAATAATTTCACTTTCACAAATGGCTCAGGAAGAATTGGCGCAGATGGGTCGAGCAGGCAGGCTATATTATGAAAAGCACTTGAGTTTAAAAGTTGGCGTGTGCGCATTTGATGCTGTTTTTCAAAAAGTGACGAGCCGAACTTTTTCAGGAGCTGCGCGCCAATGAAAAGATTGGTGGATGTTGTAGTGTCTTCAATTGGACTAATTGTGTTGTTGCCTATAATTTTTCTCGTGGGTGCTGTCATTTGGTGGAAGATGGGTCGACCAATGCTATTTACACAAACGAGGCCTGGTCTTCATGGCGCACCATTCACGATGGTGAAGTTTAGAACGATGTTAAACTCCAGAGACAAAAGCGGTGAAGTTTTGCCAGATGCGGAAAGGCTTACCTCATTTGGCCGTTTTTTGCGTTCGTCCAGTTTGGATGAACTTCCGGAACTCTGGAATGTTTTAAAAGGCGACATGAGTTTGGTTGGCCCGCGACCACTTTTAATGGAATATCTACCGCGTTATTCTCCCGAACAAGCCCGCCGCCATGAGGTGAAGCCTGGTATAACCGGGTGGGCCCAAGTAAATGGACGAAATGCATTGAGCTGGGAAGAAAAGTTCAAGTTGGATGTTTGGTATGTGGATAATCGAACATTTTGGCTTGATGTCAAAGTTTTATTGTTAACGTTACATGCCGTTTTAATGCGCCGTGGTATTCAAAATGATGGACATGCTACGATGCCAATTTTTGAAAAATCTACTGCGAAACATATCGAGATCAAAAAGTGAGTTTGAGAAAGCAGAACGTACTCATACTTTCTGCAGGGCGCCGGGTTGAGCTCGTTCAATCTTTTATTGAACAGCGCAACATGCATTTGCCTGAATGCCGCATAATTGCAGTCGATTTGCAACCTGACTTATCTTCGGCGTGCCATTTTGCCGATCAATATTTTACTTTCCCACGTGTTGGCGATGAATCATATAACAATCATCTTCTAGAGTTTTGCTCAAAACATAATGTAGGATTGGTTATTCCAACAATCGACACAGAGTTGATAGCATTGGCCGAATTAAAAGAGGAACTAGCGAGGGGAGGTACCACTGCCGTTATTTCGGAATTGCATTTTGTGAAATTATGCCGTGATAAAAACTTGTCGGGCAAATTATTCAATCAAATTGGCCTGCGGTATCCAGAAGTCTACTCCCATGACCACAATAAGTTCCCCATTTTTGCCAAGCCCATAGACGGCAGCTCGAGTAAAGACGCTCAACTGGTGAATAGCAGTGAAGAACTTTCTGCTATCAACAAAGTGAATAAGCGACTCATGTTCATGGAATATATAGGAGCACCATATCGCGAATTTACAATTGACTGTTATTTTAGTCGAGAAGGCCTTCCAATTTGTGCCGTTCCGAGGCTGCGTATACAAACACGCGCTGGCGAAGTATCTAAGGGATGGACGCGAAAACATGGCCTTTACGAACAAATTTGGCCCAAACTCGGAGGTTGGAATAATGCAAGAGGATGTATAACTGTCCAAGTATTTTACAATGAAAAAGCTGATGATGTAGTCGGATTGGAAATCAACCCAAGATTTGGTGGCGGATACCCTCTTACTTACGTTGCGGGCGGAAATTATCCAGGATGGCTTATAAAAGAATATCTCCTTGATCAATCTTTACAGGAATGTACAAACTGGGAAGATAAATTGATGATGTTGCGATATGATTCAAAGGTGTTGATTCACAATGTCGAATATTGATCGCACTGTAATCGTATTTGATCTTGATGACACGCTTTACAAAGAGAGAGATTACCTCAAATCCGGAATTGGAGCTGTCCTTCAGCTACTTGTGGACATAAAAATCTTATCAAAGGGTGCAGCCCAATCTTTCGATAAAGATTTGTATTTATCCGCCGGTATTATTGACAGGCTTTGCCGCAAGTTCAATTTGGACCCTAAGCTCAAAGAAACTTTGATTTGGTATTACCGTCTCCATCTACCTCAAATCAAGTTGGAAGCTGAAACGTCGCGTGTGATAAAATGGGCACAAGAATGTGCAGCGGGAGTGGCCATTATCACGGATGGTCGTTCAATTACACAAAGGTTGAAATTGCGCGCGCTAGGACTTTCCCATATTATGTCATTTATTTCTGAAGAACATCAGAACGGAAAACCAGATCCGGAAATGTTCTTGAAGGTTGAGGCAAATTGGCCAAATTGCAAATTTGCTTATGTAGCGGACAACTTGGAAAAAGACTTTATTGCCCCTAATCAACTGAAGTGGAAAACCATTGGATTGCAAGACGACGGAAGAAATATTGTGCGGCCATATGCTCTGGGCAAGTTGCAAATTCCAGTCGAACATAAACCGACATTCTGGATTGACTTCATGGCAGATTTACCAGAATTGTTTCAGGAAGAGTAATAAGCCAGCCCTGCGTTGAGTGTGAGAGGCCAGTAATATAGTATGAAAAATATGTTTCGAAGAATGACGTTAAACGCCTTGAAGTGGACTCAACGCGATATTTGCATCAGCCATCATTGGGTGAAAGGCAAGAAAGTAATGCTCAATAGCTTTCGCCACAAAGGCTATTGGTATCACGGCAAGTCGAGAGAACTTCAAACGATGAAAATGTTTGGCAAGTTAATTGAGGAAGGTAATAAAGTAATCGAAGTAGGCGGGCATATTGGCTACATCTCCACGTATTTTTCACATCTTGTGGGGGAAAGTGGCCAAGTATTGGTTTTTGAACCTGGGCTAAACAATTTGAGGTACATTCGCGAAAATATACGAAGTTGTAAAAACGTAACGTTGATGGAAAATGGTGTGGGTTCAGAAAGTGGCGTACTTATGTTTTACGAAGACTCATTAACTGGTCAAAACAATTCTTTTATAAAAGATTTTGATGGGCTGAAAGTAAATCAAAAACACGCTTTCACTGAAGTTGAAGTCAATGAAAGGAAGGTTGCCATTGTAACTCTGGATAGCACATTAAAACAAATGCACCCTGATTTCATCAAGATTGATGTTGAGGGATTTGAATATTCAGTTTTGCTAGGTGCACTTAAAACTTTGGAATATTACCCCATTATTATGGTTGAAGTACAAGCAGATCAGGAGAATATTCTAAAACTGATGACGTCAAAAGGCTACGTTTTAATGAATGAGCTCGGTGATATCTGCACTAAACCTTCTGAACTCATTGCTAATATATTTTGTATTTATCCTCCGAAACACAGAGAAAAAATTAATCTGTTCGACCATTCGAAATAGATTTTCTTTGTCAATTGAGGTCTCCTTTAATGTTAAGTACGAATTTCCCAGACTGGCCCTCATTTTTAACGGAAGAAATTGAAGCGGTCACACGTGTTCTTAAATCTAATCGGGTGAATTATTGGACGGGGCAAGAGGCCCGCGAATTTGAAAAAGAATTTGCGCTCGCCACGCATGTGCCGCACGCTATTGCTTTGGCCAACGGAACTTTGGCACTCGATTTGTGTTGGAAAGCACTCAACATTCAACCCGGTGATGAAGTTATTGTAACGCCGCGGACATTTATTGCTTCCGTTTCAAGTATTATAAACGCCGGTGCTATACCGGTGTTTGCCGATGTCGATGCTGACAGCCAGAATATAACCCCAGAAACAGCCGCCGCCGTTTTAACCAAAAAAACCCGTGCCATTTTATGTGTTCATTTGGCAGGGTGGCCCTGTGACATGGATGGCTTTCATGATCTGGCAAAAGGTCATAATCTTGTTTTGGTCGAAGACTGTGCGCAAGCCAATGGAGCCACTTGGCGCGGCAAACCTGTTGGCAGCCAAAGTGATATGGCGGCCTGGTCGTTCTGTCAGGATAAAATTTTGAGCACCGGTGGGGAAGGCGGTATGGTGACCACGAGCAACCCCGAATTATGGTCCAAGGGTTGGTCGTACAAAGACCATGGGAAATCTTGGGAAGCTGTTTACGAGCGTCAGCACCCCCCTGGCTTTAGGTGGCTGCATGAAACCATTGGGACTAATTGGCGTATGCTTGAAATGCAAGCTGTGATTGGCCGTATTCAATTGCGTGAACTGCCAAACTGGACCCAAAAGCGAAACTTTCATGGTCGTCAGATTCTTGGCGCCGCGGAAAATCTATCGGCGTTGCGCGTGCCTCACATCTCCAAAGATGTAGGTCACGCATTTTATAAAGCTTATGTTTTTGTTCAACCAAGTGCACTGGCCGATGGCTGGTCCAGAGACCGCATTATCCATGAAATTAATGCGCTAGGGGTGCCCTGTTACCAAGGCTCCTGTTCAGAAGTCTACCTCGAAAAAGCCTTTGACACAGCACCTGGAAGGCCACTTAAGCGACTGCCTGTGGCGAAAATACTTGGTGAAACAAGTCTGATGTTTCTGGTTCATCCGACATTGCAGAATGAGCATATTTCCAAGTCATGCGAAGTTTTAGAAAAGGTTATAAACCAAGCTACCCGTTAGAGGCAGCTGTCACCTAACTATCCAGCAAAGCGAGACGAAAAAGTTCTTTTACTTTCGCTTTAGAATTTGATTTCGGATGCTCAAGAACATCGAGCGCGGTTTTTAGTTTTGGCCACGGCAGAAAAAATTCGTTGCTACGCATGATTCGTTCGTGTGATGTCGTCGAAATGTCGCGGCCAATTTGAAGTTCTTCAAAGAGCTTTTCACCATCGCGAAGGCCCACAAATTTTATTTCAATATCACCATCAGGTTTAGCTTTTGATTTGACGGTCATGCCGGCAAGTTCAATCATGGTTTCAGCCAAATTTACAATTTTAACAGATTCCCCCATGTCGAGAACAAAGACTTCGCCCTTCTCTGCGAGAGCACCAGATTGTATCACCAATTGCGCGGCTTCAGGAATTAGCATGAAGTATCTCGTTACGTCTTTGTGGGTTACAACAACTGGCCCACCTTTCAAAATCTGCTCTTGAAAAAGGGGGATCACAGACCCAGTTGAACCCAACACATTGCCAAAGCGGACAATTGCAAAAACGGTTTTGTTGTCTTTGCGTTTAGCCAAAGCCTGAACAACCATTTCCGCCACACGCTTGGAAGCGCCCATTACGCTAGTGGGTCGAACTGCTTTATCGGTCGAGACAAGAATGAAAAGTTTAACTCCATGTTTTACTGCGGCCTCGGCGACAGCTTTGGTGCCCCAAACATTGTTGCGAATTCCTGCTGTAGAATTTTCCTGCACCATTCTTACATGCTTATAGGCTGCGGCATGGAATATGACGGTAATGCGGTATTCTGCGACAATATCAGACATGCGCTGACCATCTTGGACATCGGCCAACAATGGCACTAATTCATAGTTGCAATTATTGGAATTGCTTTTTGCTTCAATTTCGCGGTGAATTTCAAATAACGAAAATTCATTATTATCAACTAAAATAATTTTTTTAGGGACATAGGTTGAGATTTGACGCACAAGTTCGGAACCAATTGAGCCACCAGCGCCAGTGACCAATACAACTTGGTCTTTAATTGCACGTTCCATTAAAATTTTATCTGGGGGAACAGGGTCGCGTCCCAACAAATCTTCAAGTCTTATGGGTCGCAATGCATTGACGTCGATTTGGCCGTCAACAATTTCATCAATGCCAGGAACTGTTTTAACCTGCAAACCTTCTGACATGAACATGTCAACCAGCGTTCGACGATTAGCACGGTTTTGCCGGGGTTTGGCGATCATCACTTCTTTAGGTTTTAAGCGGTGAATGGTGTCTGTGAGGTGTTCTGTGGAATAAACTTTCAAACCTGCAACGCTTCTTCCCACCAAAGTATAATCAGTGTCGATGAAAGCAATCGGCCGATAACGCCCCTGTCGGTTGAGACTTTCCGTCAACGACACGCCCTCTGGTCCAGCACCGTAGATTAGGGTTCTGATGCGTTGGCCGCTAGGAACTACAACATCGGCGCCAGCCTCTCTAAACAGCCAAGCAACGGACCTGCGTAGAGACAACATGACAATGAGAGACAACATAAAATAAATAATAATGACGGAACGAACAAAACCGTCTTGACCCAAAAATAGAATCAGGATGGTCCAGATAATCGGCACTGGCACTTGGGACAAAATAATTTGTTTTTCACTGTGCCATGAATAATTTCTCGAAACCGATTTATAAACCCCGAACAAACCTGCACAGAGTAAACTCAACATGGGTGCAGCAAGATAAAGCATCAGTTTATTGCGCGGTGGCAAATCGAGCGACGAAAGCCGTAAATTGTAGGATGCAAATACACTAAAGACTAAACACACTAAATCGGTGACAAGTATAACGAAGGCCTTGGTCGCAGTTTCGCGCTCTCTCAACCATATCGCAAACTGCTTCTTCAGATTTAGCTCGTCCAATATCAAGAATTATCCCCCCTTAAAATCAACCTTCTGCGACTATTGGCCAGCAGTGAAATATGATTTATTTGTCTGGACGCTCATCACATGAGTGAACGAAAAGGTCAACTGGCGGTTGATCTATGGCCATAGTTTAACGCAAGTTAACTCAACTTTATGGAGTTTTGACCGTTAGCTCGGGGCGCTCAATTTTCAAATTGTCATAGTAAACGCGACCAGAAACCTGCGTGTCGGCCACAGCTGTCGCATTGAGTTCAAGCCGCAATATCTGCGTCGAACAGTTCTCTGCTGGAACCGCAAAATTAGTCTTGAAATTAGTCCAAGGACTCGTTCCGGTTAGAGGTTCAGTTTTAGAAATGGATTGGTCCATCGCAGGGAGGCAGAAAATCTGCCAAACCATGCCACGTTCGTTTTCTAATTTTTCGGCTTTGCTTTCACCTGTGAAGGAATATTCGCCGGGGGATAGTCGAAGAATTTGTGAAAAATTCATGAAACGTGTTCGTGCAGAGCTGAAATCAACGACAAGTGATTGATCATTTTCTTCAGACTCCCGTGGCACGAGAGTCACTTGAGCATTGGCAATTGCTGTTACTGTCCAGTCAAAATAACGGTTACCAAAACTCAAATCAAAACCACCGTCGTATAATCCAGAGACTTTGCGAAGTTCATTTTCGCCGAGTTGATCTAGCCAAATGAAGTAGGCTTTTTCGTAGGACTTATCGGCAATCAATCGCTGCAAGAAAAACTGGGTCTCAAGCAGTGTGGGTGGAGCTCCGGCTTTGGAAAGGCCGGCAAAAAGGGCGTATATTGAATTTACATCCTGCTTCTTATTGTTGACCATATAAATAATCAGGTCAGTTCGCCATTTGGGATGGGCTGCAAAATATTGAACGAGCACTTCTAAGCCATCAGGAGTAGATGCAATCGTGCTCATTATATCTGCAAAGTCAGAACTAAATCCGATGCCTCGCGCAAGAGCGTCTAATTTTTGAAGGGCACCACCAAAGTTCTTTTTTTCTAAAAACTGATAGAGCGCAGCGGCTTGCACTTCTTTATCTTGAAGGGTTCGTCCTGCGATGAGCGTCGTCAAGTTTTCGGACTGCTCTTTATCTCCTGCAAGCGAATATAGCACAGCCAAATTCTTGAGCGCCTGAATGTCAAGAGGGTTACCACTCAGTGCCTTTTGCTCGCGAACTATGAGTGCCAGAATTTGTTCCTTTGAGTGGCTTCTTGCGAAATCGTTCAGATTTTGCGCGCCAGTATTTTCCTCTATCAAAGTATTCGTTTTCACGTAATTCCAAGACTGGTTTATTGTAAAACTAATTGCTGCAACTAAAAATATTGCAAGCACTCGAAATCGCCAAGGCGCCACTTCTAACATTTTTTGGTTTAGCTTGGTCATAGAATTCATTTGCCCATCACACTAATTTTCGAGGCCTTTAACGAGATGAGATAGGATCCCACTTTTTTGATTTAAGCCCAATTTCTCCATCCCCAAATAAGCAATAAAAACAATCAAAGCAATTGTCACAGCGCGTTGAAACAGATGTAAAATTATCTTCCAGACTGGGACCAAGCGCCTGACTTTTAATGTCTTGAGGTTCTGAGTTCTGCGGCTTTTGTGTTCGATTTGGTTACGCTTAGTTTTGGGCTCTTGAATACTCAAAATGGGATTTTCAAGTTGGGTGGCGGCCAAGTTAACCCGGTCAAAAAGTGTGCTTTCCCATTTGTTATGGTTGCGATCAGGATGTAACCATTTTAGAAGCCAGCGCCGATGTTCTCGCACTAACTCCAGACTCGCTCCGTGATTCAGGCCGAGCAACCTGAAGTTATCGTTATCGCGGGAGATGAGAACCTGTTGCAAGAAAAAAATTGCTGCATCTTGCGACAGCTGATTGCGATCACTTGGTGAGTTTCCCGCAGCGATTTGAATGACTTCAAGCATACCTTCCGGGAGAGGTTGCTGGCGAATGCGTCGCGCTAATGCAGGCTGACTAAAAAGTTCAAGTGCAATATGTTTGGCTAAAAGGTTTCCCATACATCACCGGTTTGGGGCGGGAAGTTCTTTGGCCCCATAACTATGGTATTCATATTCACCATAGCCATAACCATAGCCGTAGCCAGATTGTTTAGAATTGAATTTTGTCAGCAGGGCTCCGATGACGCTCGCTCTTGCCATATTAAGACGACGAAGCGCCACTTTCACAACGTTGCGGCGGGTTTCATTTGCCGCAACAACCAGAAGAGTTGATTGGACTTGACTAGATAGAAGTGGCGCATCGGCCAATCCCATAATCGGAGGGCCATCGATTATGACAATATCAAAAGATTCTGCACCTAGAGCCAGAAGGGACATCATTCTCGGCCCGGCAATGAGTTCAGCAGGATTTGGCGGAAGAGGACCTGCGGTCATTACGACGAGGCCTTCTGTATTAGTCCCTTGCACGACATCATCGGGCATTTTAGATCCCACCAGATAATTGCTTAATCCAACTTCGTTGCTGCACAACAAGCGCTTATGAACTGAAGCGTTGCGCAAGTCTCCGTCGATGAGGAGTACGTTTAAGCCGATTTGGGCAAGTGACTTTGCCAAAGCTATCGAATTGGTCGTTTTGCCCTCTGATGGCTTGCTGCTAGTCACAAGCAAAGTTTTGGGAAGGCCATGAGAAGTTGCAAATTGCAAGCCAGTCCTTAGAGAGCGGACAGCCTCTGAGGCAGCGGAACGTGCATCCAATAGCTCATCATCAATGGACAGACCGGACGTGGGAACTGGAGATACTCCCAAGACTGCAACGCCAATTTCGCGCTCAATGTCCTCTGGAACCTTAAAACTATCATCAATGTAATCCAGTCCAAGAGCCATCAGAAGTCCGAGAAGCAGACCGCTGATCAATCCTAGCGCAAGATTTAATGATAGCTTTGGTGATCGTGGTAATTGTGGTAGTGCTGCTTTATCAACAACAGAGATGTTGTTTGTGCCCACGGCACCAGTAACACCAATTTCTTTGTAACGTTGGAGCAACCCGTCATACAAAGTACGGTTAGTATCCACTTCGCGCTGAAGGATGTTGTATTGAATCGAGCGATTGCGTTGATCTACAACCTCACTTTTTGTGGATACCAGCAGAGCTTCAAGTTCTGTCTCTTGGCTTAATGCCGCTTCATATTGCGCTTTTATAGATGTTTTGATTGCTGAAATTTCTGTTTGAACTTGGCGGTCGAGTTCTTTGATCTGGTTGCGCAACTGAGCCATTGCCGGGAAAGCTGGTTTATAAAGTGCAAGTTTCTGCTGGTACTCAGCAGAAAGTTCAGTGCGCAATTTGCGGTTTGCCTTCACCGCGTCACTGTCAAGAATTTCCTGAAGTCCGAAACCTTGCGCCGCTTGAGCTTGAAGCCAAACGGCCTCGCGTTTTTGCCGTTCGTTGCGGGCATCGGCTAGCTTTGTATTTATCGTCTCAAGATCAGTTCCGGCCAAAGTGTTTTTATCGTCCAACTTGATGATTCCTTGCTGATCGGCATAGACAACCAGTTGCTTTTCAGAGTCTTCAAGTTTCACCTTCAGTTGTTGAATGCGCTCCTCCAGAAATTTGCGGGCATAGGATGATGCATCGTAGCGACGATCGAGATTATCAGCGATGAAAATTTCTGCGTAACCCGTCGCTACGCGTTGGGCCTCGACTGGGTTAATATGATCAACATTGATGTCGACCAATTTTGAACCGCGTATGGGTGATACGGTGACGGATTTACGTAAGGTCTCAACAATTTTTAAATTTTTTTCTTCAAAGCTTGCGCTTGTGTTGGTTTGTTCTTTGCTTGGACCAAATATAAGTTCATTGATCACGCCGATGAGCGTGGTTGAATTTTTTGTTTGGAAATTTGGATCATTGGCCAACGCTAAAGTGGACGCAACGCGCTCTGCAAGCGACCTGCTCCCAAGCAGCTCATACTGGGTTTGGTAAAATTCAATTCCTGCATTGCCCGCTTCTTCCTGCAACTTATCTTTGCCAACAACATTCATCGTCTCACGATCAATTTGAATGCGCGCAGTTGCTCTAAAAACGGGCGTTATCAAGAAAGTAATCGCGATCGCCAAGATGAGGCTGGTAAAGGTTGTTCCAATAATCAGCCAGCGGTATTTAGTGAGAATGCGCAGATATTTATATACATCAAATTGTTTGGCTGATGGCTGTTCATCTTCGAGATGATAATAAGGGTAAGCCCTTGAATCTTGACGATATTCATCAGGCAGATCTCCTTGGTTGGGCCGAGCAACAATTGCGCCGGCACGGTCATCTTGGAGAGAGTTGTGTTTGGGCATGTTAGTCATATCGATTTTATTTAGTTCACAATACAGTTAATAAGGTGAAGAGGCCAGTTAAGGGCATAGCACTAGTAATGTCGCGAAGTGTTGTCTTACTCGATGACTCGTCGACCATAACAATGTCGCCCGCTTGCAACATGGGATCGTTAATTTTTCCGCTGCGCACTTGCTTTAAATCAAAACGTGCCGCCATGCGCTGATTGTTGACAGTTCGGAAAATGAGAATGCCTTTCGGGTCGGCAACTGTCGACAAGCCCTCAGCTAAAGCAATAGCTTGAAGCAAAGATACATTCCCATTTTTTGGGAAAATTCCGGGCTTTACAACTGCGCCATCAACGGTAATTTTTTGACTGTTGAATTCTTTGACGTAAACTGAAACCTGCGGCGACTGTAAGTAGGTTGCTTCAAGTTTTGTTGCTATTCGTTTTTCTAGCTGCGTGGTTGTGCTTCCAGATGCCTTGATGGTTTTAACCAGAGGCAACGAAACTGTACCTGATGTGCTGACTTGAACTGTGCGTGTAAGTTCAGGAACGTTCAAGACGGTGATTTCAATTACATCCAAAGCCGAAATTTTATAGTCATCGCCATCAACGGGGACAGAGTTGTTTGCATCGAAAATTTTTGCGGCGCTTGCAGCAACTGAGCCATCACCCTTTTTCGAGGCTCCGCCAACCTGTGAAAATTGTCCACCGGACTTGATCCCTGCATTAGCACCAAGTTCACCGCCATTGCTACATGCACTAAGCAGCAACGCGAATAGCACTGCTATAAAATACTTTGTTAAGAAAACATTCGATTTCATGTAACGGATCCCATCAGTTACTACCAAACAATTGCCACCATTTTGTGGAAGCGGATTTTGGTTCATTCATAGTTATTAAAATTGGCGGCTGCGCTGAAGCAGGTAGGTCGTCTAGGATATTGACTGGACGTACTAGCACGAGGTTGTTGGCTTCGTCCAATCCAACTTCTGCTTGCGCAATCGCTAGAGCTTTCGACATAAGAGGCGGGCGTGATTTTGTGTTGTGCGCATCACTTGCTAAAATATGGACCATTCCTTGAGCCAACATTTTCTCGGCCCAATACTTTGGCCTCGCACCAAATCGGCCAGTCAACGATCCTGCGGTGATCTGCATCCAAACGCCGATCCGCGAAAGTTCCTCAAAAACAGAAAATTGGTTTTCAATCCATTTTAATCGTTCAGGGTGGGTGAGCACAGGCACATAACCTGAAGCCACAATATTAAACAAAAAATCTTCGAGCTGTTTTGGTGCAATGTTGTGTGGCGGTTCAAACAAAACATAACGGCTTTCATTCAGTCGCAATATCCGGTCATCGCGTAAACAATCTAAAAAATCGGGCCGAATATGTGCGTCAGATCCTACGACCAGCTGCAAAGGTATATTTACGTCTTCAAGCCTTTGTGCAAAATCGGCAACGCGCCGGCGAATGTCGTTAGACTCATTGTCATACATTCCAGGCATAAAATGTGGAGTACAGGCCATAACTTGAATGCCATCGCCAACTGCCATTCTGGCCATTTCCAGTGCTGTTGCTAAATCCGGCGCACCATCATCCACTCCAGGCAATATATGCGTGTGAAGATCAATCATTGCTATGTAAACGCTTGTTAAACATCAACGCCCCCGAGTTGCTCGTTGGGCATAGCCCAACTTGAAGCCCTCGTAACTATAAAACTGTGGGTATTGTGGGGCACAATCACTCGGAGCTGGATTTGTCAGTCGGCGGGTCTTTTCTAACGAAATAAGGCCTTCTCGCGCGTTCTTTTCCGTCGTTAGGGCTAGATTCTGATCTTAGGTTAGCAGCCGTTGGTGCCATTTGGCTTGGTCTTCGGATGTGTCTCTTGATTCTGGGTTCAGGCCCATAAGCCAAAAATCCGCAGCAGATCGCAAAAAGTGCCAATAGCGCTCGCGTTCGCAATGGATAATCACTAATTGAATGGACTAAAATTAGCAAAATAACAATCGCTGATGCGCGCAGTGAAAAGCTGCCAATTCCTTCAGCGCGCTCGCGCCAAGCCTTGTAACTTGCTGTTCCAAACCAGAGCAAAAATACAATCATGAGTAAGATCATCGGTGCCCCGCCTTCGAGGACAAGTTCAATCCAGTCATTGTGGACATGATTAACATACCCAGTGAGCATAGTGTCAGGCATTTCATGCATGGCGTAAATTGGGACAAAACTGCCAAATCCTGAGCCAATTGGAAAGAATTGCTTTAGAGCCACCATGCTTGTGGCAGACATTATGGCGCGGCCATCGCCTAAATTGTCAGTTTCAGCAAGACGAGAAATTCCGGCCAAGCCGAACTGTGCTGCCGCCACAAGAATGATTGCAAAGGCTAAAATTTTAAAGGTGAATCCGATTTTACGTTCGTCTGGGATTTCTCGGCGCCAAAGCATTAAAGCTGTCAGAAAAATAGCTCCCATCGCAAGCACTATGGCAGAACGAGAAGATGTGGATCCGATTCCAATTAGCACAATAGCTAAAAACACAATTGTGAAGAGCGCAATAATTGAAACATGGAGGATTTTTTTTGAAACTTCGGCCATCGAAAGAGCAGCCATCATCGGAATACTGGTGAAAAGTAACGTTCCGTGAAAATTACGATTTGCGAAAAATCCCATGCCACGGACATTTTCAAATAATTGTAAGAATCCGGAAGACTGACTAGCATTTTGTGCCATTCCAAGGAGGCTTGAAATTATTGCAATAAAAATAATTGCCAATATCACAGTTCGCCGATCATTCGGCTTCAATGAGAGGCTGGCAAAAAACAAGGCGATGGCCGGAATGCTGTAAAACAAGTAATTGATGGTTTCGAGCGGAGCTAGTGAAAGCTGCATCCATCCGGGCTTTTGTCCGGTTGCTGCAAGCGCAATTACAATAAATTCATGCCCTGGAAAGTTGATCCAGATTGATGGAGGTAAGGGTACAAGTTGTAGCGCTGAGAGTGAAACGGCACCGACGAGAATACCGGAAGCCCGAAAAGCTGATTTGGATGGAAGGCCATTGCGTAAGCGCCACAATGCGGCGGCCAGCAGCACTAGTCCAAAAAGGGTGGAAACATATTCAAAGCTAGGGTGAATAAAAATTATAGGGCCAGCAAAAACTTGGCTAAACCAAAGAAAAACAATTGCATAAGGCCAAAGTTTTTCGTGATTCAAAGTCTGTTCCCTCAAGTACTTTTACTCATAAAATGAAAGCGGCGCCAAAGGTAAACCTTCGGCGCCGCAAAGCAAGTAACAATATCCGTAGATTATTCGACCAGAGCGCTTACTGGTGGAGAGCTGTTTTTCTTATTTTTCAAAACAAGAATAGCAACGCCAGTAGCAACGCCACCGGCCAAAAGAAGAGGCAAGAATAAGAATGGAGCAGGAGTTACTGGATCCATGTCGGCAGCGGCATTAATGAACAAACCGTCAGTTGTTATTGCTTGGCCAGATGCACAAGGGGCTGCTTCCAAAACAGTTACAACTGAAGAGGCAGCAGCGTTTACTGAGCAACCTTCATTGTAGCTAATAACAGCAGATGAACCTTTGCCGACCATTACTGAGTCACCAACATTCAAGGAAAGCATGCCAGAAGCAGGAGCGAAGCCTTTGCCTTTGTTTACGAGCACTTTGCCAACAGATGATGAAATCACTGCGACTGTGCTTTGTGCATAAGCCAACGAAACGTTGGCCAATACAGTTGAAATAACGAGCAATGTCTTAATAGTCTTCATAGGTACCCCCAAAAATGTTTTAATTTCTACAATTTCTTAAGCTTGATTATCTCAAGGTTGCAATCCGGTCAAGAAAAAATCGCCATTTTTGAAACGCTGTGCTGGGCAACAGTCAAATTAACCAGATTTTGTGGTGAAATTCACACACTAGGAAAGTAAAAATTTCGACGGCCCCTTTAATGTGCTGATATTTTTTAAATTATTTTGAAGTATTAAATCGTTCGAATAGCATCCAGCTGGCTCCAACTAAGCCCGAATTTCCTGCCAAAATTGAATTTTTGAGTGCTGTATCTTGAAAAGCCTTCATCACGTTAGCTCGGAAATGCAGCAGAATCGGTGGTGCAAGAGAATCGAACTCATGGGAAAGGCCGCCGCCCATAATGATCATATCAGGACTATATAGATGAGCGAGGCTCACAAAGCCAGTCGCCAAAATCTTGGCTTCTTCGGCGATGAGTTCTAACGCAAGCAGATCTCCAGCTCTGGCGGCAGTAAAAACCGATCTTGAATCAATAGGTTGTGGTTTTTTGCCGAGAACGGTGTTTTTGTCATAAGTTGCTCGCTTCTGCGCGCGGGCGGCAAACGCTGGTCCAGAGGCATAGGCTTCGAAACACCCTCTGTTTCCACACTTACAAAGTTCTCCATCAGCCGCAATTACCATGTGGCCAATATGGCCTGCCATGCCCATACGGCCACGCAATACTTTGCCATCGGCGATGACCCCGCCACCAATGCCAGTGCTGACAGTGACGTAAACTAAGTTTTCAAACCCAACACCGGCCCCAAATTTCCATTCTCCGATTGCTGCAGCAATAGCATCGTTTTCGAGGCAAACTGGCATTGCTAATAGATTTTCTAGGGCGGCAAGCATCGGGTAGTTTTCGAAACCTCTGATTGTGGGAATCGAGAGTGCTAGCCCAAGTTTGGTATCCAAAGGGCCGGGTGCGCAAACTCCCACGCCGATGATTTCTGCATCGGCGGCATTATTTTTCATGACCGTGACCAGTTGTGCAATTTGATCAAGTACGACTTCAGCGCCAGCGGTTGCCTTGGTTGGGACTTCTATCTGGTCTAAAATTTGGCCCATATGGTTAAGTCTGGCAGCCCGCAGTTTGGTGCCGCCAAGATCAACTGCTA
The DNA here is from genome assembly GCA_031418535.1 of Hyphomicrobiales bacterium. GTDB lineage: Bacteria > Pseudomonadota > Alphaproteobacteria > Rhizobiales > Aestuariivirgaceae > Aestuariivirga. The sequence goes on from JANOXS010000104.1 coordinate 29,853, forward strand.
TGGCTTGAGCCTTCATTTCAAAGCGCTTTCAGCCAAGAGATTCGATCCCCCAGATTTGGCGCACCGAAGGCCAATGAGCCAAGCACAACAGTTTCAGCGCCTGCACCGCGCAAAAGTGGCACAGTATTTTCCCGGATACCACCATCAGCAGCCAACACAATGCGGCGTGAAGTTTGTGCTGCTTCGATTAGTTTTTTGGCGGCTACAAGGCGCTGCGTGGCGCGGTCATTCAAACCTTGGCCTTTCACACCAATGGCGGTTCCGAGCAAAGTTAAAAACCGAAGACGCGGAATGAACTTGGCCACTTGGCGAACTGGCGTTTCAACGCGCAGCACTAAGCCTGCCGCCACATTGCGCGCTTCCAACACATCAAAGGCAGCATCAGCTACCTTGGCATTTTCAACATGGAAGCTGATAAGGTCACAGCCTGCATCGCAGAACTGTTCGATTTGCGAAAGGAGAATGTCGTCGGCCACCATCAAGTGAATGTGAATTGGGGTTTTTGAAACTTTTCGAATGGCGGCCACCGCATCAGGGAAAAACAACAAAGCAGGCGCAAAGTGACCATCGGCTACATCTATGTGTAAGATATCGGCATATGGCGCTATGCGCTGCATGTCGTCGGCAAGTCGAGCCAGGTCGGCGGACCATACTGAGAATTCGGCGATCAGATGTGAGGTCGGAAGATTGTCAATCCAGTCTTGGGTGGCAGGTGGCACGTTTAAACTCTCCGTTAGGTGATATTGATTTCGGCCTCGGTGGCCTTTGATTTTAGAAAACTGAACACATCTTCGGCTTCGTCTGATTTTAAGCCATGAGCTATCATTGGGCCATTGAAACCAGTTTCGTACAACGACTTCAAATAGTGGTTGAAATCTAAAACGCCTTGGCCTGCTGAGGCAAACATTCCAGCGGCATCGCGGTCTTTGGCGTGTGCCATGATAATGTGTTCCCACACTGGCTCAATGCTTTTTGATATGATGTAGCGTTGTTCATCGAGGGTTGCGATTTCAAAAAGATTGGCTGCATCAAATATAATTTTCAGCCGCGGGCTTTGCATTTCGGAAATGAGGAGCCGCGCTTTGCTTGCCGAGTTCACGATATTACTAAGCTCTGGTTCAATTCCGAGAGTAATGTTGTGTCGTTCGGCAAGTGCCAATGCCGCCTCCATCGAAACCAGCATGTCGCGCCAAGCTTCTTTCGAGTTATTTTCTGAGTGGTTTTGCCATTGGTCATCAGCATCACGTGTGCCAGTGCAAAGTGTGATGAGTTGGGTGCCCATGGCCGCACAATGCGAAGCCAGAACGTCGAGACGGGCATGGCCTTGGTTGCGAGCTTGAGGGTCGGGATGCGCCATATTGTAAGTGCCGGACACAGCGACAATTGTGACATCTGTTTTTACAGATATGTTTTTAATCTCTTGGGAGATATCGGGATTGATTGTGTCTGGCATTGACGCAAGACCAGAGCAGGCCATGTTATAGTGGGCAAGATCAAAACCAGCTGCCTTCACTTGGGCAAGCACCTGTTCTGGATTTGCACCTGCAAATGTTTTGGCAAAAATTCCGAGTTGCATCACAGCCCGCCTGAGACATCGGCCAATGCCACGCGCTTGCCTGATTCGACCGACCGCGCAATCGCAATCATCGCTTGAACAGATGCAATGCCATCGTCAATGGTGGCACCTTCTTGCGGGGTGCCATCCAAAATAGTGCGGGCGAAGCCTTCAAGCTGGCGACGATAAAAATGCCCATCAGCGCCGAGCACGCGGGTGGTTGCGCCATCTGCCTCGCGGAAAATATCGACGTCACTCGATTTGTAATACCAAGGGTTATAAGTCTTACCCAAGATGCTGCCGTTCTTGCCGTAAATCTGAAAGCCTTCATGCCAATCCATGCGCACTGCAATGGTGAGATCAAGATGCCCCAAGGTGCCACTGGCAAATTCAACATCAACGAACCAACACCACATGCCTGCACGTTCAGAAAGTCGGGCTTGGACCGCGATAATGTTGCCTGCAAAATATCGCGCTGTATCGATCAAGTGGCATCCATGAGCCAGCATGTAATAGCGGCGCAAATCGGCTTTTGGATTTTTTGTTGGCTTGCGGGCATTGGCACTGCTGACCATGAGCGGCTGCACGGCATCAGTCATGGCGTAGCGATGGGTCGAATCACAGTACCACGCTTTGAGCGCCACAAGGTCTCCCATTTCAGTGTCGATGAATTCTTTGGCGGCTTGAAGGCCTGCATCAAAACGCTTCATGTGGCCGACTTGGAAAACCTTGCCAGATTTGGTGACGGCGGCTTTCAGGTCGAAAGATTCTTCAACTGTAAGCCCCACGGGCTTTTCGCAAAGAACGTGTTTTCCGGCTTCGAGTGCTCTGATAGATGCTGTAACATGGAAGGCATCGGCGGTTGCAATGATCACGGCATCCACTTCAGGATCGGCCAGCATCTTATCGTAATCATTGAAGGATTTAGTTGCGCCATGGGTTATCGCCATGCGTTCACGTAAATCATCAGCAACGTCACAAATTGCATGAAGTTCAGCATTTACAGCTTTTGTGCAACTTTCAAAATGCGCCGCTTGGGCGATTTGACCAGCTCCTAAGACACCAACTCGAAGTCTTTTTTCATTCTTGGTTGGCATAAAAACAGCGCCTTATCTTGCAGAGTTCAATGGCTACTGGAACTACTGGAAGTCAGCTGTAAAGAAAAGCACAAACTCTTGAACAGCGACATTGATTTTAGAGTGTGTTTGCTGGAATGATGTCTGAATATCTGGAGAAGTCTAAATGCCTGCACAGTTCCAAGCGCCACATAAATCAAGCTATGATGTTGTGATTGTGGGCGGCGCTATGCTCGGTTCGTCAACGGCTTGGTTTTTGTCGGAAAATCCGGACTTCAAAGGATCAGTCTTAGTGGTCGAACGTGACCCCACTTATGAATGGAGCGCCACGGCCCACACGAACAGTTGCATTCGCCAACAGTTCAGCGCCGAAATCAATGTGCGGATTTCGCAATTTGGTGTGGATTTTATTAAAAATTTTAAAACCTACATGCGCGATCCAAATGTGCCCCAGCCCACCATTCGCAATTTTGGTTATCTCTATTTAGCGGACTCGCTAGCGTTTGTTGAGGCACTTAAAGAAGTGCAACACATTCAAGCGGCTTGCGGCGCTGGCACCAAGCACATGACACGCGATGAGATTGCGGTGGCTTATCCCTTTTATCAGCTCGATGATATTATTGCAGGCAATCATAACACTGTTGACGAAGGATATTTTGATGGCGGCACATTATTTGATTGGTGGAAGCGCAAAGCCAAAGCGAATGGGGTGGAGTATTGCGCCAATGAAGTGGTCGCGATGACGAAGAATGCCAATGGCATGCGCATTCAATCTGTGATGCTTCAAACAGGTGAGTTGATTTCCGGTGGAGTGGTGGTAAATTGCTCTGGCCCACGGGCCAATCTTACGGCCCACATGGCGGGCCTCGAAATTCCGGTGGAGCCGCGCAAGCGCTTTAGTTTTGTGTTTGCGGCCGAGCAAAGATTAGACCGTGACTTGCCTTTGACCATTGATCCTTCTGGCGTTCATGTGCGAACCGAAGGGGATTATTATTTGGCGGGTTGCCCACCCGATGTTGATCTTGCGGTGGACCCCACTGATTTCGACATGGACCATAACATTTGGCAAGATAAAGTGTGGCCAGCCGTGGCCACGCGCATTCCACAATTTGAGGCGGTGAAACTGATCAACTCTTGGGTCGGCCATTATGATTATAATGTGCTTGATCAAAATGCGATTTTAGGGCCGCATTCGGTGGTTGAGAATTTCATGTTCTGCAACGGTTTTTCCGGCCATGGCTTTCAACAGTCACCTGCCATGGGGCGCGGTCTTTCCGAGTTGATAACATTTGGCGCATTCAAGACTTTGGATTTATCGCCTTTTAGTTTCAGCCGCATTGAACGTGGCGAACCGTTTTTGGAAAAGGCCGTAATATGAAGAAAATCGTTCTGACGGGTGCGGCTGGTCGGCTTGGATCATACTTGCGCGAACCGCTTTCTAAAATGGCTGACCAACTGGTGTCGTCTGATATCGTTTCGGATATTGGCAAGCTTTATGCTGGTGAGACTTATGTGCAAGCTGATCTTGCAAGCTATACTGAAATTTACGCGCTGCTGAAGGGTGCTGACATGGTGGTGCATTTTGGGGCGCATCCTGATGAAGCGCCTTTCGAGCAATTGCTTGGTCCAAATTTTATTGGGGCTTATAATATTTGGGAGGCGGCTTTTCAAAATGGTGTGCGTCGTGTGATTTATGCCAGCTCCATTCATGCGGTTGGCATGTATGATAAAACAGAATTTATTGGAACTGATGTGCCACATCGTCCTGATACTTTTTACGGCTTGGCCAAATGCTTTGCTGAAGATTTGGCGCGCATGTATTGGGACAAACGCCAAGTGGAGGCGGTTTGTTTGCGCATTATTTCTTGCGCGCAAGTGAACACTGCAAGGGCCCTTGGCACGTGGCTTTCTTATGATGATCTTATACGCTTGGTGACCAGTGCAGTCACGACACCGATCACTGGATTTGCGGTTGCTTATGGCGTTTCGAACAATGACCGTGTGGGTGTTGATAATTCGAAGGCATCGTTCTTGGGATATCGCCCGGAGGACAATGCTGAAATTTATGCGGCAGACGTTTTGATGAAAACTTCGGCGCCGGATTTAAATGACAAAGCGCAAACACGTCATGGTGGCCCTTTTGCTTCCGTGCCACTTGGTAACAGTGGCATGGCGCAAATGAACATCATCAATGATAAGAAGAGCATTTAGACCAAATGGTCGATGCGCTCCATATATTGTGCCAAAGTTTTAACTTGGGCGAGCCACGCGTTTAGAATTTGAGGATCATGCGGGGCAGGGTGAACGCCTGGTGCAAAGTCTTTATTTTGAACTGACTCAACGGCAAATGACACAGGCGTGGACACTAGCCTGCCCATAGCTGTTCCGCGCTCGTCGCCCCACGCATCCATAGCCCATGTTTCGTGGAACACAGTTTTGCCACCTCGTTCTGCTTTGAGAGAGACGAACAAAATCACGCGGTCCGGCTCGCCCGGCGCATAAGAGTTTTCGACGAGAAATTCAGCCGCCATTTCAGCAAGTCTGGCATCGCCAGATGGCCCGGACAGAGTTTCAATTTCTTTGAACACAGGTGTCCACGCGGTCGTCCAACCATTCAAACGAATTGTGCCGCGCACAAAATCTTTTACTTTCCAGCTTTTATCGAAACGGTAATCTTCCATGAAAGGATAACTGTCGCGATTAGGATAAACTTCAAAGCTTTCGGGAGTTGGCAATGGTGCGTCATATGCTGTGATTGCATTCCACGGCCTATCAGCTTTGAATTCGGTAAAGTTGCGCAAGCTGCGTGAAGGCGAGCGCAAGGCCTTCAAAACACCAACCGGGGCCCAGCTGAATTTATATTTAAAGGCATTGGCAATTTTTGGAACGCCACCACAATAGGATGTGAAGCTGAGCACATTGTCGGCATGATAATTGAGCGATGCGCGGTAGCGCGCTACAAGATCATGGGCCATCAGATGATCTATGCCGGGATCAAGACCCACCTCATTGATGGAAACTAATCCCTTGGCTTTAAATTCATCGTCCAAGGCTTTCATTTCTGGGGCGATATAAGATGATGAAACGAAATTTGCATTTTTAGATAAGCAGGCTTTGGCAATGTTCACATGCTGGTCGGCAGGCAACATGGAAATGGCAATGTCGTTTGGTTGCAATGCTTCGGTTAGCGCTTCAAGTGAATAGGGACGAATATCCTTTGCAAGATCGCCGACAGCTTCTTGGGCCTTGGTCACTGTGCGGTTCCACACCACAACTTTGTGGCCATTTTCCAAAAGCCTGCGCAAGCCGGGGCCGGAGGATAGACCTGTGCCGCACCAATGAATTGTCATGTCGTTCTCCTTAAAGATTTGCGGTGTGGCGGTCGTACTCAGTTTTTGCGCGTGCCCACACACCAGCGTTCAAAGTGTTCAAAGCGAGCAGCGAAGGCAAAAGTTGTGTGGCATAATCTTCACTGCTTTCGACGGGTAAAAGCGAAGGCAAATTGTCAATTGCCGTCACGTCGAGGGGTGGCGTGTCGTGAACGCGCAATGCGGGTGCAGCCCAATCTGTGACGCGATCGTAGACTTTGATCGGTGAAAAATCTGAGGTGGGATCGCATGCAATATCGCCAATCACAGTGAGCTTCCTTGGCGCTGTTTTAGCGGTGGCTTCCACAAAAACTGGGCAACCTTTGCTGGCCAAAATGCAATTGAGAAAAATATTGTGTTCTAAAATTTCGGGGAATGGCCCGCCTGATCTGGTTTCTGCAATATCCCATTTAGTAACGGCCACATCGAGTGCCTCACACAAATCAGAAGACCCTGCTCCCACGCGGCCAAGCGCTCCAATAATTATCACATTTGGTCGCGGTGCATTTTTAAGTTCTGCCGCAAGGTCATTTAACAACGCTTGCTTGCCCGCATATTTTGCAACCGGACCAAGCAAACTGCCGCGCTGTTGTGCAGCCCAGCATTTGAGCGAAAGTGCAGCGCCTGCATAACCTGCCCAATAACCAAAGGCAGCCACACGGCGACCAGATTGATCGACCAGATATTCAAGGTCGTAGAGGGTTCCGCCGCCAGCTTTGAATCGGCGTAAAAGCTCTTGTCCTGCTGGCTGGCCTTTAAAGGCGTGGCCAAACATGATGTGGCGATGAATGAGAGCTGTGCCATCTTCGGGAAGTTCTTTCAGGCCAAAAATAATCGCATCTTGCGGGGCGTTGGGCCAAGAATTTTCAGGTGCGATGGCGCAGCCAGCGGACTGATATCCGGCGGTGGCAATGGCGCGAACCGAGCTTTCTTCGACTGTGACTTGAATGCCAGCTTGCAAAAGCGTTGCGGCACCGAGCGGGGTTATTCCTACACGCTCTTCATTTGCGCGTTGCTCTGCCCTTACCCAAAGATGTGTCATGTTTGTAATCCAATTCCGAAAATGAACCAGCACCTCAACTGAAGGAATTGAGTGCTCAGTTCTGGTCTACACGTGTTGGCTGTTCAGCAAAACCCAATGATTTAAGGGCAGCTTCTGTGCGATTTCGGACACCAAGTTTTCGGAATAGCGGGGTGATGTAATGCTTCACGGTTGCCACTGAAAGTTTGAGACTTTCAGAAATTGCAAAATTGCTTTCACCCCTCGCAATCAGATCCAGGATTTCCAATTCTCGTGCTGTGAGCGTGTCGGCACCCAGCGCTAGTGTGGGTGTTTTGCTGTGAATTGGATCTGATAAAAATTTGGCTGCTAGTTCAGGGCAGACATATTTTTTGCCCTTTTCAACCATTTTTATGACTTCTATGAGTTCATCACTGCCAACGCCTTTGAGCACATAAGCGGAGGCACCATTGCTCATACATTCGCGCACATTGGCCACATTCTCGTAGATCGTGAACATGATGGCTTTTGGAATAATTTCAAAGTTTTGCAACATTTTTAGAATGGTAATGCCATTTCCCGGCATGTTAACATCCAGAAGTAAAATATCCGGAGCTTGATCTTTGACGAGTTGCAAGGCTTCTGCAACCGAACCACCTTCGCCGACGACTTGGAACTCTGCACATTCAGACAGTGTTTCACGCAAGCCACGTCGCATCAGCTCGTGGTCATCAACAATAACTATTTTCGTTCTTTTCTTCATAACTTTCCCCCACTAGTTTTTGTCGGGAGGGAGTGTCGCATGCACAATGGTGCCGCCACCTGCCGGATTTTCGATTTTCAATATACCCCCTAAAGCTTCAACTCTTGCAAACATGCCCGCGAGGCCCAGTCGTCGATCTCTCGATTTCTTCAAATCGAAACCGGGTCCACTATTGTAAACTTTAATAGTCGATACTTCATCATGATGTAAAATTACTTTTTGACCAGCTCCTGCGGCATGTTTGTAGGCATTGTTTAAGGATTCCTGAACAAGTCGATATGCACAAATTTTAAAGGCCACAGGAACTTCGGGATGATGAGTGTCAAGTTCTTCAATAACCAATGTTCCCGTATTACGTTTGTGATTAGAAATCGCTAAAGCAATTGCTTCTGCTAAACTAAGTTCTTCAAGTTCGGGCAACATGAGGCCAGTTGATAGATTTCTAACGTCTTTTAGGGCGTCACTCAACAGGCGCTTTGTTGATATGAATTCACCCTCCAGTTTTTTATTGCCGGTGAGCAAAGCTTTAAAATTTGTTAGCTTCAAGGCCACGAGTGCGAGGATCTGAGCTGGGCCGTCATGGAGGTCAGTGCCTACTTGCTGCAAGACCTTTTCGTTGACGCTTGCCACATTTTGATTGGCTTCGAGCAGCTTGTGCCTTAAGGATTCATTCTGCGTAAGAGTTTCCCCAAGTTCTTGAACTTTATAGCCAAGCAGTTTTTGTTGTCTTTCAATTGTGCGGCTGCCGCGGGCTACAAAGCTTGACAACAGTAAAACAATGCAACCGGTGAGCGCGCAAACTAAGAACCAGGATTGCCAGCGTATGAGACTTATGTTTTCTGATAGTTCTTCTCCGTTTACGTAAAACTCAGAAACAGCAATGACATTGGCTGTGCCGGGTTGATAGACTGGAGCATAAACTGCGAGTAAGCGAAGCCCACTTGCACGCTCATGAATTTCTTCTTCTTCTGGTGGACCATCGAGTTCGTGGGCAATTTTACCCGATAACGCAGTTTGCAATGCTGGCGAACGTTCAAAATTTTTACCGATCATATCGCGGAACGAACTATAGATAATGGTATTGTCGCGCCGCCAAATTTTCATCGCAACAATTTTTGAGTTTGATCGGGCACCCGATAAAAGTTGATCAATGTTATCGACAGAATTGCTTGAAAGCTCTCCGGTTTCAATAATTTCCTTAATATGCGGGTGAACTACACCATCCATAAAAATGGCCATTGTATTTGACGTGGTATTCACGAGTGAAATCGTCAGAATATCTGCCAGCCAAACGCCGACTGCGAGCATTACTGGTAGGAGAATAGCGCTGGCCGCAACAGTAAATTGTTGAGCTAAGCTAATTGTTTTCCATTTTTGCTGCGTTCGCTGAAACATAGCTGTCCAGCTTAGGCTAAACCAAAGCCGTTGTCTGAAAATTGCAGATCGTTTTTGAAGGTGTACTCTGAGGGTGTGCAAAGTCTGAGTCATTGTCAATTTTGTGGGCGCAGTATTTCAGACTTTTGTCTTAAGTTAAACGCTTCAAAAATTTGTTGATGTCTAATTTTTCTAGTTTAATTGCAACCAAAAAGTGCAAGACACTGTTTTTTATTTAAAACAAAGCAGCGATGCGGTTCTTTGCAACAGCCTTAGCTTCCAACATAAGACTATGTAATGAATAGTAATTCCAAACGAATTTCAAAAGAAAAATGGCTTAAATTAATTATTAACACAGTGAGGCTGATTATTAACTGACAATTAACGAATCATTCTTGACTTTTTGTCTGAAATTTGGCTAAAAGTGTTCATACTAAAGTCTGTACATTTAAATTACTTTGGCGGGGGCGCCAGAATTTTTTGAAGATTTCTTTCGTTGAGGCAAAAAACGATGAGAAATTTAGCGGCGAAAAAGTTCGGGCTCAGTTGAGCGCGCTTTTATAGTCAAGGTATAACGACCACTTCAGACGAAGGGTCTGTTTAAACCGCTCTCCTGAAAACTGTATTCGATTGAACGTGTTCGGGACAATGCGTTCTCGTTTTTGTGGACTGCCGGTTTTGGTTACGAAGGGGCAACCTCGTCCGGAAATTTGAAAATTAACAATGCGCAGCATGTGATGTTGTGCAAACGGAGGATTATTGCCATGGCTATCGTAAATCCAGCACTTAAACCATTCATGTTGAACGCAACTGATCTTCAGTTTTTGCTGGATCAGGTAAAGTTCAAGCCTCTTTTTGATGGCGCGGGCAATGCCATCATCAATTGGAACGGCGTGGGCGCAATTTTCGATGGCTATGGCAAGCCAATTTGGAACGGCCTTGGCCTTACAGCGCAAGCAGCCATCAATACTTACGGCACCTCTTATCAAAGTGTTACAGACCTTGCGGGTCTGCGTGATCCTTCCGGCCACAACAACAACCTGACTTTGGCCCATGCCCATTGGGGCCAAGCCAATCAAATTTTCCCACGCATGGCAACTGCGAACTATCTGAATTACTCGCAAGAGGTTGTTAATCTTGCCCCTGACACTGCTTTTGGTACAGCTGCGGTTATTACGACGACCGGTGCAGGCGTTACGAACAATGTTGCGGTTTCGAATAATACATCCACAACTTCCAACACTGCTGGCGGCATTACTGTTGCTAAAACTGTGGCCGAAGAAATTGGTGTGGCTACAGTTGTCAGCACTGACTCGGTTGTGTCTACAAGTGTTAAAGACGGTCATCACCACGCTGTCACTGAAACTCAATCAGTAGCAAGCACGGTTGCGACGACATCCACTTATGTCTATGACAATGTGACCACAACAACCACAATTACCTCTGGAGCAAACACCGCCACAACGACTAGCACACAATCGACACAAACAGCTCCGGTTGCTGATCCTGGTGGCCCAGTTCTCGTTCCTGGAGCTACTACAACGGTCTATTCAGGCGGTGAGCTTGATTTAACCAAGCACACATTCAAGGGTTATACAGATGGCGTTTATGGCACAATCACCAATGGTGTTGATACTGCTGCTGTTTATTCTGATCCGAACGATAGCGTGGTTGATTACACACCACGTATGATCTCCCGTCTGACGACAACCGCTGGCGTGACCTATGATACTTGGGTCAATCACCAAGCCGACCATGGGCTTGTTTCCGGCCACCAAGACAATGAAATCTATTATGACAGCAAAGGCGTTGCGACTGTTCTCGATTGGGGGGTGCTGGAAACTGTTGCCAATGGCGGCCTCGGCCAAGTTGATACGCAAGCGCGCCTGTTGGACTCCGCAGGTCAAGGTGAAAAATTCATCGGTGGTTTGAACCCTGGTGTTTCGCCATCAAACGGCTTTTTCGTATTATTCGGCCAATTCTTCGATCACGGCTTGGATTTCATCGATAAGGGCGGTCAAAAATCGGTCATCAAGATTGCTCTCGCAGTTGATGACCCGCTTTATGGCATGATAGGATCTGATGGACAGCCTGTGACATCCATCACCATTGCCCGCGCAACGGTTGATCATACTGATGCGCAAGGTCCAGAATATGTAAACCACACATCACCCTTCATCGACCAAAGCCAGACCTATGGCTCTAGCCTGCAATTAACTAATCTGTTGCGTGAATGGGTGTTGGACACAACCACATCAACCGTGGGTGACTATCATGCTGGCATGAAAATGCTGGATGGCTCAACATTGGCCACCTCATGGGTCAATGGCCATGGCGAAACAGTGAACGACACTTTGCCAACGCTCAATGAGCTTCGTACGCATATTCTGGCAACAGGCCGCGATGGCCTGACATGGGAAGATGTGTCTGATCTGCGCAACCGCGATGGCAGCGGCCATGTGGTCGCTGGCACCAGCGGCTCGGCCTTGATCCTCGATAGCAACCCACGTTTTGATGATGTGCATTTGTTTAATGGCACACCAGCGCAAGATGACGTTGTCAGCGCTGCAATCACAACCCTTGATGCCGCAGCCGTCGCTATTGGTGGTGCTGGCTCGTATTTCCACATTGATGAAACATCGCACAAGTTGACTTTGCATATGGCCGTTGTGCCGGGCTTCTTCCCCCCTGGAACACCAAATGATCTTTCGGGCGCAAGTGCGCTCGCACCATGGGTCAATTTCTCCAATTTCAGCATCACTGCGCCTGCTGGCGCAGTTCACGATGCTGTTGGTGAAATTCTGATGGCTTCGGTTGGTGATCACTACATCGCTGGCGATGGCCGTGTGAATGAAAACTTCGGCCTCACTTCGATCCACCACATTTTCCACGAAGAGCATAACTTCCAAGTTACAAACTTGATGGAAGCTTTGCACACGCAGGATATTGCCTCGCCAGATGGCCATGCCAAGCTGCATGATTTCCAAGTTAACAATGGCTTGGCCTTGAACAACACTAATGCTGCAGGTGATTATCTTAACACAGACGGCAGCATTTCTTGGGACATGGACAAGATGTTCAATGCCACCAAGCTGATTGTTGAAATGGAATATCAACATGCGGCGGTGGATCAATATGCCCGCAACGTGACTCCGAACATTCAAGAATTCGTAGGCTACTCGCCATCGAAAGACCCGTCGGTGACTTTGGAATATGCCCAAGGCGCATTCCGTTTCGGCCATTCCACATTGCGCGAAACCATTGACACGATTGACCCAACCAACGGCTTGACCGGAAAAATTATGGGTTACGCTTTGCGTGAAGCGTTCCTCAATCCTGACAAGTATGCCGAGATTGGGCCTTCCGCAATTCTGCTCGGCATGAGCCATCAACAAATGAACGAAGTTGATGAGTTCATCACACCGGCGTTGAACCAAGGTCTGTTGGGTCAAGCGCTTGACCTTGCGGCCATCAACATTGCCCGCGGTCGTGATATTGGCTTGCCAACGTTGAATGACTTCCGCCAAGCAATTGGCCTTGCTCGTTATACCAACTGGCAAGATTTTGTCCAAAACATGCAGCACCCAGAATCGCTGGTGAACTTCATTGCGGCTTATGCCTTTGATGGCGACTTGGCAAAGGCCCAAGCCATTATGGATCTGGCTACGGGCGTTGTGACAGGAACGGTCTTGGGTTACACGATCGAAACTGCAAACGCTTTCCTAAATGGCGATGCAACACTTGGTGGACTTGGGACGCTTGCCTTCAACCAAATTGACACATGGCTCGGCGGCTTGGCTGAAATTCATCAACCTGGCGGTCTGCTCGGCGAAACCTTCGATTTGGTTTTTGTGACGCAAATCGAAAGCCTGATGGATGGCGATCGCTTCTACTACCTGTTCCGCTTGGCTGGTCAGCAGTTTGCTGAAGAAGTTGGTGGTGGTCAGCTGAAGGATATCGTTGAACGCAACTCTGGTCTCACTCATTTGAACGGCAACATCTTCGGTTATTCCGATCAATATGTTGACCTTGGCGCGAAGAAAGAAGTTGTGGCTGTTGGCGCTGAAGCGCAGACAACTGGTGACGAACACAAGTGGGGCGACATTGCTGGTGTTGCTGCAGGCACACTGGGTGTTTACAGCAATGGTGGCCTCAATGCTGCAAGTGATGGCGGCGTTGTTACTATCAACGGTGTACAATATATCCAAGACACCCGATTGGCCGACACAAATCCACTCAGCGCCTATAACCTCAATGGTGGCGTAAACCTTGATGACACACCAAACTCTGGTGCTGAATCCAACGAAGTTGTTGTTGGCACCAAGGGTGATGATCTGATCTACGCTCAAGGTGGCGACGACACTGTGTACGGCGAAAATGGCAACGACATAATCTTTGGTGGTTACGGTATTGATCGCCTTTATGGCGGCGCTGGCAAAGACACGCTTTATGGTGGCGACAATCCAGACTTGATGGATGGTGGCTCAGGCGACGACACGCTCTGGGGTGAATCATCTGGCTCCGACATTAACGGCGCTGACCAATTGATCGGCGGTTCGGGCAACGACTTCGTATCCGGCGGTGTTGGCATCGACAAACTCTCGGGCGGCACCGGAGACGACCATGTGGTGGGCGACGGCGATACCGATCCGTTCACCCATGGCTCGGACGGCAACGACTGGGTTGAAGGAAACTCCGGCGGCGACATTCTCTACGGCGACAATGGCGATGATCTGGTGGATGGCGGCGACGACCAAGATCAAATGTTCGGTGGCCTTGGCGACGACATTATTCGCCCCGGCGATGCTACTGGCGCTCTCACCATCGGCACCGACGAAGTGCTGGGCAATGATGGCATTGATGTGAACGACAAAGGTTTCGACCTTATGGACTTCAGCGACAACACACCTGGTGTTGCCGGTGTAACCTTCGACCTTGGCAACCAGACCAATCCGGCTGTCACAGTCAACGGCACACCAACGCAAGTGCAGTCGTTCCAAATGGACGGCGTTATTGGCACCAGGGGCAATGATACATTGACAGGTGCCGACACGGATCAAGCAGGCGCTGGCGCAGATGCAAGCATTGCTGGCAACAACTGGCTCATCGGCGGCACTGGCAGCGACTTGCTGACCGGTAATGGCGGTGATGACGTGATCATCGGCGGTTCAGTTCGCTTGGATGCTCTGGTTGGCCATTACAACACTACTTATACCTTCAATAATGACAACGACGGTCTAACCGCTGCCGATGTCTTGCAGGATGCACTGTATCAAGGCGCTTCCCACCGCGTTGAATATACTGACACGGTTACAGGTGGCCTGCTTGCAGGCGCAGGTTTTGCAACACACTTCACTGAAATGCTGCGCTCAGATCAGTTCAAGGATATCGTGCTCGGTAACTCTGCTTCAGCAGGTGTTGCGGCGGCAGATGCAGGAATTGACGTTGCAGTGTTCTCCGGCGATCGCAGTGATTATACTGTTACCGCTCTGGATGCTAATGGTGCAGTTACAACCAACGCGTTGCTTGCTGTTGCCTTCAAAATTCATGACAATCGCCCAGCTGGTCAATTGGACGCTAACGGTGTTCTGATCCCGACCGATGGTACAGACATTGTGATGGGTGTTGAAACAGCACGCTTTGCTGATGGTGACCGTGTTATGGCCGATCTGGCCTTTGACAATGGTCCAGCGACAGGTGGTCTGTTGTTCACTGGTACTGACGCCACAATTGGCGGCGGTGCTGGCACACCGGTTGCGCGGCTTGCTCCGCTCAGCGGCTTTTTCGATCCAGATAACGTGTTTGCAGGAAACCCAACGGGCTATGTGAATACATTGAATGGCGCCAGCTGGCAGAGAAGCGTTGACGCTGGTCTCTCTTGGACAACTGTTGCTACAGGCAACGGCAATGGCCAACAAAGTGCCAACCATCAACTGACACAGGGCACCACAGGAGGTGTGCTGTATCGACTCAGTGCTGCAAGTGTTACCGATGCCGATGGCTTCACAACTTCACCAATCACGCCTGCAGTTTATAATGTGATTGTTGGCGATGGAACAGGCAACACCTTGAACGGTACTGCTGGAACCATCTCCGACGCTATCTTCGGCTTAGGTGGTATCGATACGCTGAATGGCTTGGCAGGTGACGACGTGCTTAACGGCGGTGCTGGTGCTGACACACTGAACGGTGGTGCTGGCAACGACAGACTTGTTGGCGGTGCTGGCAATGACGCATTGAACGGCGGTGCCGATACTGACACAGCAGTGTTCGGCGGCAATGTAGCCTCTGCGACTTATGGATTGGCTGGTGCTAACGTGACCATCACAACTGGTGGCGCCGGTGGCGGAGGCGGAGGTGGTGGCGGCGGTACTGACACCCTTAACGGTGTCGAAAAAGTGACGTTCGGAAACACCACATACAACCTTGTTGCCGGTACTGCCGCTGTAAATGCAGCACTGAATGGTGGTGCAGGAGATGATCTCGTAATCGGCTTTGCCGGAAACGACACCATCAGTTCTGGTGCAGGCAACGATGTGATCGTGCAAGGTGTGACCGATGGCCGTGACTTTGTGGACGGTGGCGCAAACACCTTTTCTGGTGACCGCTTCGTTCTCAACGGCAACAATACTGTAGAAACTTTCGATGTTTATTCAAACACCGACGGCAGCGCCGCACTGGCTGGATTGGTTGGCCTTAACGCAAACACAGAAATTGTGATTACTCGCAATGGTGTGATTGTTGCTGAACTCGATAACATGGAAGAAATCACCATCAATACTGCTGGTGGCATCGACCATGTAAACGTTCACGGTAACTTTACAGGTACTAGCTTGAACTTTAACACCATCACAGTCGATGATGGTGGCTCAGGTCAAGTGACTGTAGACGTTTCAGAGTTGACCTCTGCGCATCACATTGCTCTTCATTCTTCGGGTGGAGATGATGTGATCACAGGACAACGCAGCCAAGATGAAATCATTGTGCAAGACCTAGCACCTGTCGTTATCGAACATGAAATCCACGGCACAGTCGGCGATGATCAATTCGATGGTGGTCCCGGTGGCGACAACATCTACGGTGACGGCGGTAACGATACCGTTGACTACCGTAACTCCGGTTCACGTGTGCAAGTCGAACTGCAAGGGGGCGGTACTGCTCAAGGTGTTGGTTACAGCTGGAATGGTGTTATTCAAACTAACCTAATCG
>JANOXS010000105.1:0-4851 GCA_031418535.1 Hyphomicrobiales bacterium
GCGCGGCCATAACCGCCTGTGGCCAGAATTGTTTGGTGGGCGCGGAAACGGTGGATGGAACCATCCTCCATGCACATGGCCATCAAGCCGACGCAGGCTCCATTTTCCATGATCAGATCAAGAGCAAAATACTCAATGAAAAAAGCTGTGTCGTAACGCAGGCTCTGGCCATACAAAGTATGTAACATGGCGTGGCCGGTGCGATCTGCTGCGGCGCAGGTGCGCTGCACCGGTGGGCCTTCGCCCATGTTCATCATGTGGCCACCGAAGGGGCGCTGATAAATCTTGCCTTCCTCAGTGCGGCTGAAGGGCATTCCAAAATGTTCTAATTCATAAACGGCCGTTGGCGCATTGCGGCAGAGATATTCGATGGCATCTTGATCGCCCAACCAATCAGCACCTTTTACAGTGTCATACATGTGCCACTGCCAACTATCGGCGCCCATATTGGCCAGCGATGCGGCGATGCCGCCTTGCGCTGCCACTGTGTGCGAACGGGTGGGGAATACTTTTGAAATGCAGGCGGTTTTGAGGCCCGCTTGCGAAGCGCCCAAAGCCGCGCGCAGGCCAGAGCCGCCAGCGCCCACAACGATAACATCAAAAGAATGGTCAGTGATTGGATAGGCAGTCATTTACAGTCCAAAGCTCATTTTCAAAATGGAATAGAGTGCCAGTGCACCCAGCGCGAATGTCGCAAAATTTATCATCATGAGTGCCGCAAGTTTGCGGCCTTCGCTGTGCACGTAATCTTCAATGACCACTTGCAGGCCAAGCCGCATGTGCCAGAGGATTGAGACCATGGCCAACGAAAGTGCCACGGCACAGATTGGATTTTTTATGGAAGCGACAACAGCCGCGCGCGGTGCGCCAAGATGCGAAATAATGAAATATATGAGGTATGAAATCAACGGCACATTGGCGACCGCTGTTACACGCTGCATCCAGAAATGTTCCGTGCCGGATTTGGCCGAGCCCAGACCCCGGACTTTACCAAGTTCGCTCATGCCCGCACTCCATATGCAATAATCCACAGCAGAACTGTGAGTAAAACAGAACCGATGATATTGGCGCGCACCAGCCATTCAACTTTGTTGAGATCATAGCCGCGGCCCGTGTCCCAAATGAAATGGCGCAATCCGCCAAGAATGTGGTGCATCAAAGCCCACGTGAAACCGAACAGCACCAAGCGGCCCGCCCAATGTGCGAATATGCCATTCACAAAATCGAAATAAGCATCGGAGGTGGAGGACGCCGTGAACCACCAGACCAGCAAAATCATTCCAAGTGATAAAGCAACACCCGTAATGCGGTGAAAGATCGACATGGCTGTCGACAGCATAGGGCGATAGACCTGCAGATGCGGCGAAAGCGGCCGCGACGAGACTTTATTTTGCGACATAAATTGACCTTTTAACGAAGCGGCCTTTTAGCGGGTGCATTGCAACAAAGCAAATCATAGAATGCATTTGAATAATTTGGGATAAGATTGCGGATGGCTTTTGGAAAACATGTTGTAAGAGCGGTTTTGGCAGGAGCTTTTATTCTGGCGGGCACTTATAGTTTGTCACGGACTGGGTTTATTGACTGGCCCACACATTACGACCCTCTCGCTTTGCCGGATTTGAACGAGAGCCCGTACTGGTTGACGCAGACCAGGCTTAAGCTGATTGACTTGGACGGTAGCAACTGCGTTTTGGCGTTATCACGGGCCGGACTCAATTTTACGCAATCTCCCCGCAAAGGATTAGGCACGCGGTGTGAATTGGCGGATGCTGTTCAACTCACGCATTTGGGAAGCAGCAAAATTCAACCGGAAAACACACGCTGTAACATTGCCGCCCGGCTTTATATGTGGGAGCGAAATGTTGTGCAGCCCGAAGCTTTGCGTTTATTTGGCGAGCAAGTTTCAGAAATCACCCATTTTGGATCTTACAGCTGCCGCACGATTCGGGGCTCTCGTTATATGAGCGAACATTCGACAGGAAACGCGTTTGATATTTCTGGATTTAAGTTGCGCAGCGGCAAAGTTGTTAGTGTTCTCAAAGATTGGAAGGCAGGTCTAAGATCCGAATTCTTGCATCAAGTTCGCGCCGGACTTTGCGATTACTTCAATTTGACTCTCAGCCCTGATTATAATTCTGATCATAATGATCATTTCCATGTGGACATGGGTTATGTTCGCGGCTGCCATTGAAAATTTTTAAATGAAACTATTCATGTCGCGTTCATTTTCATTTCACTAAAATTGCGCCATCATTAGGAGACAATATCTATGTTAAAAATCTCAATAATTTCTGTTGGCTTAAGTCTTGCAGTCATCGGCGCCGCACCAGCATCGGCCAGTGCATTTATTGGCGGCGCCGTTATTATGTCGCCCGCTTCAAATCCATTAAATGCACGGGCTTGGCCCTCCACCGCATCTGCTGTGCAACGCACTTATGTAAACGGCGATATGCTTAGCCTCACGGGCACTTGCAAAAACATCGTCACCAATGTGACTTTTGCCATCAATACATCGAGCTATTGGAAGATGAAAAAGCCAAATGTGTGGTGCAAAATCTGGCATGATGTTCCGGCAGGCTCAGGTGTTTATAAAGCCGGTTGGGTGCGTGGAAAATTTGTGCACCCTTAAAGCACAATTACTTTCGTGCCCACGCGCGTGAGTCCATAAAGCTCGATCACTTCACGGTTCAACATGCGGATACAGCCTGATGATGCTGCTGTGCCAATTGACTCAGGATGGATTGTGCCATGGATGCGAAACCCGGTGTCGCCACCCTTGTTGAAGAGATACATGGCGCGCGGGCCCAGAGGATTGATCGCAAGGCCACCGGGCATTCCGTCGGCCCATTGTGCATATTTCGGCGTGCGTTCGATCATTTCGGCAGGCGGAGTCCACACTGGATTTTCGCGCTTCATGCCCACTTTGGCAACACCGGCCCACGAGAAGCCCTCTTTGCCAACAGCTACCAAAAAGCGCGTTGCTTTGCCGCCGCCCAAAACGCGGTATAATGCGCGCTCTCTGGTTTTGATTATTATCGTTCCGGGCTTTTCTGAGGATGCAAACGCAACCGTAGTGTGGCCCTGATAAACAGGGCGCTTTGGCTTTTGTGGTTTACGAAGTTTGGCGACAAGTTTCTTTTTGTGGTGGCGGATTTTCGCCTCCGCAGCAACGGGTGCCACAGCCACTGCGCCAACCAATATCCGTAAAAAATTGCGACGTAACATGAAAATATCCCCAGATTTAGGGCTGTTAAAATCACATTCTGTAACAGTTTACAAGACAATTACCTTAGTGCCGATGGGCACTTGTTGATAAAGCTCCACCACTTCTTCGTTCAACATTCGGATGCAGCCCGACGACGCAGCTGACCCGATGGAGGATGGCTCATTGGTGCCATGGATGCGGAATCCAGTGTCGCCTTTAGGGGTAAACAAGTACAGCGCTCTCGCCCCCAAGGGGTTATTGCGGCCTCCGGGCATTCCATTGCGCCATTGCTCCAGCTCCGGCTTTCTCTTGATCATGGCAGCAGGTGGCGTCCATTTTGGCCATTTCACCTTACGGCCGACGCGGGCAATGCCAGACCAATCAAAGCCTTCCTTGCCCACAGCCACGCCATAACGCACCGCAGTTTCGGAATCGACAATATGATACAGGGCGCGGTCAACAGTGTTGACAATGACCGTGCCGCGCTTTTCTGATGAAGCATATTCCACAAGTTCGCGACCGCCATAAACGGAATTGCGTTTGGCTTGCGCTGGCGCCGCCAAGGCAACCAGTGCCGTTAAAAATATTCGTCTGTCCATTTTATTTTCCACCTGTGCTCAAGCCAATGACGCGAAGTCTTGGCAGGAATATGGCGACTTAATTCAAGACGATAAAATGATCAGGCAATTCGTTTGGATTTTCGGCACCGGGTGGAAAATGCAAAGCCAATTCGTGTCCACAGCGTTCCACCGCGTGAACCAAAGCATCTGTGACATTACCTTCGCGTAGCTGAGGCCGCATTTCGTCAATGATTGACGCCCATGTCTTATGATCAACTTTGCCGGCGATGGCTGTGTCCCCAATAATTTCGCAATAACGCTCCAGCAGCGAAACAAAAATCAAAACGCCAGTTCGCCCTCCTGTGCCGTGAGCACTCACCGCAAGGAACTGGGTGGCGGCATTGCGATGGGCATATTTGTGCATCAATTTTTTCGGCGTCACCCAATAGCGCACTGGATCTAAACTCAGCAGCACAGCAACCACTATAAAAGTGAGCAGCAGGATCACAAACACCCATGTGAGCGGCACCACTGACCATGTGAACATGCGGCCTGCCCACGGCAAAATGAACGGCACAGCCAAGGCAAAGCCCGCAGCAATGTGAATGGGCACGTGGATATATTCATCGCTCTGACGAGCCGCCACAACTACGATTTCGCCACTGGTCAAAAGCTCTGCCTTTTTAATGGCAAGGGACACTTTTTGGCGCTCAGCTTTGGGCATTCTGTCAGTCATGCTCTACCACCCTCCAGAGGCGCCACCGCCCCCTGAACTACCACCGCCGCCAGACCAGCCACCGCCACCACCAGAAAATCCACCTCCACCGCCAAAGCTGCTATTGCCGCTCGAGAAGCCGCCACCCCCGGGGATGATTATCATTCGGCCACCGCGTGACGCGTTGATTAAAATGAAAACGATGATAATGAATAAAATAATGAAGCGCAAAACATCTTGATTGCTGAAGGCTGATTGGTTGTCCACACGCTGCACAATTTCGTCGCCCTGCCCGCCCACCACTTTTTCGATGTCATCAATTCCAGCATGGATTCCGCCGAGATAATCGCCAGATTTGAAGCGCGGCA
>JANOXS010000106.1:0-41508 GCA_031418535.1 Hyphomicrobiales bacterium
AAACGATCTTTGGCGATGAGTTCAAGATCCGTACCAACTTTGGTGCGGGCTTCGCCGGCGAATTTGTAAAATTTGGCTGGCACACCAGCCACGAAGAATGCCCCGTCGCCCACGGCAAGACCGAGTTGTGCTTTGATTGCGTCGGTGCGTTCAATGCCAATGTTCTTGGCAATTGGACCAGCTCCGCCCTCCTCGCCGTCACGCCAGAACACATAACCTAATCCCGGCTGGCCTTGGCTTTGCGCCCATGAATTCATGCGGTCACAAAATGCGCGTGAGCCTCCCTTGGGTGCTGGGATGGCCCAGACTTCAACTTTGGGATCATTGGCAATCATGTTCGCAAACACTTTGAAGCCAGAGCCCGCAAAATGTTCTGTCACGTTTTGCATTTTAATCGGGTTGCGCAAATCTGGCTTATCAGTGCCATACAGTCGGATTGAATCTTTAAATGCGATATGCGGGAATTTCGGTGTCACAGCCCAACCATTGCCGAATTCTTCAAACACGCCGCGCAGCACAGGCTCCACAGCATTGAACACGTCTTCCTGTGTGACAAAGCTCATTTCAATATCGAGCTGATAGAATTCGCCGGGGCTGCGATCAGCACGCGCATCTTCATCACGGAAGCACGGCGCGATTTGGAAATAACGATCAAAGCCACTCATCATCAACAGTTGTTTGAACTGCTGTGGCGCTTGCGGCAGCGCATAAAACTTTCCGGGATGCACACGCGAAGGCACCAGATAATCGCGGGCACCTTCAGGCGACGACGCCGTTAGAATTGGCGTTTGAAATTCAAAAAATCCCTGAGCCTTCATGCGCATCCGCAGGCTGTCAATAATGGCGCCGCGCTTCATAATGTTGTTGTGAATGCGGTCACGGCGGAGATCAAGAAAGCGATATTTCAAACGAATATCTTCAGGATATTCTACATCGCCAAACACAGGCAAAGGAAGTTCAGCAGCTTGAGAGAGCACTTCAATTTCAGTGGCGTAAACTTCGATTAGGCCTGTCGGCATGTCTTTGTTTTCAGTGCCAGCTAAGCGCGTGCGAACCAAACCATCAATCCGCACCACCCATTCGCTGCGCAAAGTTTCAACTACTTTGAAAGCGGGCGATGCCGGATCTGCCACCACTTGCGTTAAACCATAATGATCACGCACATCTAAAAACAATACGCCACCATGATCGCGCACGCGGTGCACCCAGCCGGAAATGCGCGTGGTTGAACCTGCATGTTCAGCGCGGAGTTGGCCACAGGTGTGGCTACGATAGGCGTGTGTCATTGCTTAAAATCCTTGAATTCCGCCGCTAAAGGCCATGGCATCAGCGATTTGTCAAGGTTGCGATGAAAGCAGCTGAAATCAGCCTTCTTGACCGCCAATAATTGTAGCTTTTTTCACAAGCTTCTTCTTTTTCACAATCAATGAAACTTTGGCTGCTGCAATTTTCTTTTGCACTTTAGCTACTTTCACGCTGATCGCAGCTTTGGTTTTTGGCTTGTCCCAAAACCAACGAAAAGGTTTGCGCGGACCATTGCTAACCGTGAGATTAGGGCTCGTATCAAAAAATCCACCTTTAATGCTGACCGTCGAATTTTTATATCCAGCTTCCTGAACTAAATCAAAAAGTACGGCTGCATTTTCTGGCGCGAGGCGCACACAGCCATGCGAAGCTTTTGTGCCCAAACGCTTGATGTGATAGCTGCCGTGGATGGCATGGCCTTGACCAGTAAAGAACATGGAATAAGGCATCGGCGCATCATCCCATTCTTTCGAAAAGTGTTCTTTTTCCAAACGGAAAATATTGTAACTTCCTGAGGGTGTATCGTATTGTCCTGCGCCAGTCGAAACCAACCAAACATATGTCGTGACACCATCTAACTTTACAGTCATCTTCTGACTGACTTTGCTGACAGAAATATCAACCTTAAGCGCCAATGCTGCAATTGACGAAAAGCACAGAGCCCCGACAACGACGAGACTGCGCAATAAAGTTTTTGAATAAGCCACGAATATACATCCTCTACTGATTTGCTAACCTCATAGAACTTTTGCATTGCGAGGTCGAGCAGATTAAGCTTGTAAAATGCGACACCCAATTTTCCATGAAAACTTCAAAACCACCCCCTTTTGGTGGGAGGATTACACCCCGCAATCACTTCCGGAAATCGAACTGCCTGCCAAAATTCGAATTGCCATAATTGGTGCTGGTTATTCTGGATTATCGGCAGCGCTGGAACTCGCGCGTCAAGGCTTAGACTGTATTGTTCTGGATGCTGCCGAACCTGGCTTCGGTGCGTCCACCAGAAGCGGCGGCATGGTGTCCGGTGGTGTCAATGTCGGCAAACGTTACATGTCAAAGCCGATGTCGAGTGCGCAGGCTGCACCGTATTTGAACGATGCTGCCGATGCGTTCACGCACATCGAAAACTTGATCACCACTGAAAAAATGGACTGTGGCTGGCACAAGCGCGGCTATTTTTTAGGAGCCTGGTGCAAGGCACATTTTGATGACATGGCGAAAAAAGTGACCACCCTCAATGAGGATGCACAATCCCAAGCCTATATCGTCACGCAAGAACAACAGCGGTCCGAAATCGGCTCCGATTATTATCGTGGCGGAATGGTGATTGAACGCGCAGCCCACATTCAACCAGCACTTTATTTCAAAGGCCTGTTGGCACTTGTGCAAAAAGCTGGCGTTCCGATCGCCGCAAAAACTGAAGTCACCGGACTTGTTCAAAACAATGATGGAACGTGGGAGGTGTCAACGGCGCGAGGAAAAATCAAAGCTCAAGACGTGATCATCGCCACGAATGGTTATACCGGCAGCGTCACACCGCAATTTCAGCGCCGCGTAGTGCCCGTGGGATCATATATCATTGCAACCGAAGAACTCTCGCCCGAATTGGCACAAAGTTTGAGCCCTCGTAATCGCAGCTTTGCTGATACCCGCCGTGTTCTCACCTATTATCGCTTGTCGCCAGACGGCAGGCGTATGATTTTCGGTGGTCGCGCCAAATTCGGACACACTGATCCTGTCACGACCGCACCCCTGCTCTATCAATTCATGATCGACAGATTTCCGCAATTGCATGGCGTGAAAATTACCCATTCTTGGACTGGCAACGTTGCTTTCACTTTAGACGAACTTCCACACATGGGGAAATTTGAAAACTTGCATTATGCATTGGGCTGCAATGGCTCAGGCATCGCAATGATGAGTTATCTCGGCCATCAAACCGCTCGTAAAATTCTGGGCCGGACAAATCGAACTTGTGCATTTGATCAGCCAGAGTTCCCAAGCCACCCCCTCTATAAAGGGTCCACGTGGTTCCTGCCCTATCTCGGCTATTATTTCAGGAGCCGTGACTGGATTGATCGTCGTTGGAATTGAAAAGCCATTGTGAAACAACCGTTGCCAGCACAGCGCCAATAATTTGCGACACAATGAATGGCAAAATCGAAATAGGCGAAATGCCTGAAAAACTATCGCTCATAGAACGTGCAATTGTTACGGCAGGATTTGCAAAGCTGGTCGAAGCTGTGAACCAATAAGCGGCTGTAATATATAATCCAACAATCATGGGCAAGGCATTGGGAGCATTGCGGATTGCACCAAAAATGCTGAGCAGAAGGCCAAAGCTTGCCACCGCTTCCGCAATCCATTGGCCTTGGCCCCAACGCAGTTTTGTCGAGGTTTCAATAATCGGAAGATCAAACATAGCGTGAGCAATCCAGACGCCAGCAATGGCCCCAGCAATTTGGCAAAGAGTATAAGAGGCAACGCCACTCCATTTCATGCGGCCTGTTATCGCCATTGCCATTGAAACGACTGGATTAAAATGTGCGCCTGAGATCGGTCCCAAAATTGAAATCAAAACAACGAGTATTGCGCCCGTTGGAATGGTATTACCAAGCAAGGCAATGGCCACATTTCCGCCAGCCAATTTCTCCGCCATAATTCCAGACCCGATGACTGTAGCCACTAAGATGCAAGTGCCGAGCGCTTCTGCTCCAAGTTTGCGCGTACTTATATCAGACATGGGTGTTACCGATTTCGTCAAGTTTCGTTTTGAGACTGAGGCGATCGAGCGATGCAATTGGCAGGCTTGCGAAGGTAATAATCCGGTTTCGCAATTGGCGATAAGCTTCATTAAACCGGTGACTAACTTCGGCATCATTACCTGTAATTGCGGCAGGATCTTCTACACCCCAATGCGCCGTCATGGGATTGCCAATCCACACTGGGCATGTTTCACCAGCGGCGTTGCCGCACACTGTGAAAACAAAATCCATTTTAGGTGCATTTGGTTCCGAAAACTCATCCCAACTTTTGGACCTAAACTCGCTTGTTGAGTATCCTAAATTTTCTAACACGCGAATAGTTTGTGGATGCACGACGCCTTTAGGATGACTGCCTGCACTATATGCTTTGAATTTGCCGCCACCTTCATATTTCAAAATAGCTTCAGCTAAAACTGAGCGGGCAGTGTTGCCTGTGCAAAGAAACAGTACGTTGTATGACTTCTCTAACATTGAAAACTCCCGATAATTTCGGTCAATTATCGGCGATTTATGACATGTCCGTGACGGTTACAAGCCTTAACCCTGCACCATTTTTAAAAGTGGGGTCTTGGATTCAATTCTGCGGAGGCGATTTTCTTCGACTTCAATATAGTGCCGCGTGAACGGCAAACTATTTTGATTTTTACAAAACTGAATTTGAAAATTATTCATGCCCGAATAGCGGAATGCACACTCGCTTCCGGCCAAATAAAATTCCCACATCCGGCAAAAACGTTCATCGTAAATTTCAACGGCACGATCCCGATTGGCTTTGAAACGAAGGGCCCACTCTTTCAAGGTTTTCGCGTAATGCAACCGTAAAATTTCAATGTCAGTCACATAAAGCCCTGCCCGCTCGACATGGGGCAGAACTTCAGAAAGCGCTGGCACATAACCGCCGGGAAAAATATATTTCTTAATCCAAGCACTTGTAACCCCCGGACCATCAGACCGATTTATGGAATGCAAAACCGCGATGCCATCATCTTTTAACAAGGTCGAGCATTTCGAAAAAAACTCGGGGTAATGCCCAATACCCACATGCTCAAACATCCCGACTGAAACGATGCGGTCGTAACGTTCTCCCAAGTGGCGATAATCTTTCAATAAAAATTGGGCATTGCCTTTCAAGCCACGCTGGCCGACCCGCTCGTTTGAAAGTTTGTGCTGCTCTTCCGAGAGGGTAACCCCAGTCACGTCGGCACCGCAGACTTCGGCCAAATAAAGCCCAAGCCCGCCCCAGCCCGAGCCGATGTCCAAAACTTTCATGCCAGGCTTGATGCCAAGCTTTGCCGCCAGATGACGTTTTTTGGCCAGCTGAGCTTGCTCTAACGTTGATTTTTCATTTTCAAAATAGGCGCAAGAATATTGGCGATCACGATCCAGAAACAAATCATAAATGCTGCCCGATAGATCGTAGTGATGGGCCACATTGTCTTTGGCCTTACCAATGGGATTGTGCTGATGCAGCCTGCGAAACGCCATACGCGATGAATTCAATAATTTATGGAATGGATGCGAATGTTGCGTGCCCACATTTTCCAATAGCAGCGCCACAAAATCATAGATTGACCCCTCCACGATGCGCAAGCTGCCATCCATATAGCATTCGCCCACAAACATTTCCGGGTCCAAAGCCACTTTGCGCGCAGCAGATCGAGTGGTAAATCTAATGTGGGATTTCGGTTGGCCGCCATCACCGTAAATATAATCTCGGCCTTGCCAATCCGTGACCGTCAAATCGCCGGTACGAACGAGTGAACGCAATATCCGGTCTAAAACCATGACTCACACCTCACAAAAAAGTGCAAAGCCTAAGCCACAAAACCATGTGCCATTGGCCGCACAATCAAGAGAGATTAAATCAGAAAATTAAGGCTGCGACAAGTCAGTGTTTAACCGCACCGCACCAGAGCCGTCCATTGTGTGCCCGCATAGGCGGGCTTGCTTAAGAATTTGGTGCTTTGACTGTCTTTGCAGCTAAAATGATGAAAGGCTGATCGACTAAGTCCCATTGCATCTTTTTCTTGCGCTGCTGTCATGCCGGAAACAGAAACCTGATAATTACCACTCTCGACAGGAGCCAAATCAACCCGGTAGGTTTTACCATTGTAAAACACCGGTTCAGACTTTGAAATTGCGAGCGGCTTTGCGGGCAGCACAGGCGGCGGCACATCATCGGTAATACGAACGGTGCTGGGGCTCTTGGTGCAGCCAGAAAGCACTGCCATTGCCATCAAAAATATCAAACGATTCATGCCGTCCTTATGCCTTGCAACCCTCGACGCGGCAAGCAGAAGCTGGCATGAAGCCGAACCATGACCAAATTTGATCCGGCTACCCTTCTTTCGCCCCGCGCTCATTCTGCCGATGAAGGGGCCATCATGCGCGTGTCGCAAAAAACCCGTGAGCTTCGAGCTGCGGGAGCCGACATCATATCTCTCACCATTGGTGAACCTGACTTTGATACCCCCTTAAACATTCGCGATGCTGCCAAAGCCGCCATGGACCAAGGCTTCACCCACTATGCGCCATCACCCGGCATTCCAGAACTGCGAGAAGCCTTGGCTGAAAAACTGAGCACCGAAAATGGATTGAACTACCAGCCAAGCGAAATCATTTTGGCCAATGGTGCAAAGCAAGCACTCAACAATGCGATCCTCTCTGTCATAGGCCCCGGCGATGAAGTGATTATCTTAGCCCCTTACTGGGTGTCTTATGAAGGTTCAGTGCGTTTTGCGGGCGGCACACCTGTTGTGTTGTCGTCTGATGTTTCTGAAAATTACAAAGTACCCATCTCCCGCATTGCCGCGGCCATAACGCCTGCAACCAAGCTGATCATGCTAAATTCTCCCTGCAATCCGACAGGGGCAGTGTGGAGCAAAGCCGAGTTGGAAGAGATCGCAGCTGTGGTGCGCATCCATCCTCGCTTGATGGTTTTGTCTGACGAAATTTATGAATATATTTTGTTTGAAGGCGAGATGGTGTCCTTCGGGTCTCTGCCCGGAATGCAGGACCGCACGATTACCCTGAATGGGTTTTCCAAAGGCTTTGCCATGACGGGTTGGCGCCTTGGTTATGCCGCAGCTCCGCTACCAATCGCACAGGCCATGGGCCGGATGCAGAGCATCATTTCAGCAGGTGCCAATCAATTTGTGCAGCGGGCCGCCGTGGCTGCCCTCAAAGGTCATCGCAACGATGTAGCACTCATGCGCGCGCAATATCAAAAGCGCCGTGATTTTGTGTTGGCAGAACTTCGCGCAATCCCGGGTATTAAGATTGCCGATATTCCCGGTACATTTTATGCCTTCCCAGATGTCTCAAGTTTTCTAGGCAAAAAAGCCGGAAACGTGGTCATTGAAAATACCGATCAACTGTGTGACTGGCTTCTCGAAAGTCACGGCGTTGCCACGGTGACAGGGAGCGCTTTTGGAGCGCCGGGATCACTTCGTTTATCGTTCGCAGCCAGTGATGCAGATTTAAAAAAAGCCCTGCAAAGAATTTCGCAGGGCCTTTTAAGTCTCGTGTAGGTTTATTCCGCCGCCAGTTTCAGCTTTGGCTTTGCTTTTGGCAAACGCTGCACCAATTCTTCAAGCTTGCCTTCAACCGAGACAATTTTTATTGCCAATTCATCGACATCGCTGCCCGTTGCACTCACGGCTTCTTCAATTTTTTCAATCCGCACATCATGGCTTTCCGCCTCGTCGGTTGCTCCGGCAAAGCGGCTGAAAATCCACGAAAACAATCGCGAAATATCATCCATCACAATATAAAATGATGGAACAAAAATCAGACTGAGGAATGTCGCAGCGATCAAGCCACCAATCACGGCAATCGCCATGGGCGCACGGAATGAACCGCCTTCACCAATGCCAAATGCCGATGGCAACATACCAGCACCCATCGCAATTGTTGTCATCACAATGGGTCGTGCACGTTTGCGGCCTGCATCAACAATTGCATCAATACGCGCCAGCCCGTGTTTTTTGCGCTCCACCGCAAAGTCAATCAGCATGATGGCGTTTTTGGCTACGATACCAATCAACATCAACATGCCGATCACCACAGGCATTGAGAAGGCATTGTTGGTCATCAGCAATGCAAACACCACGCCACCAATCGACAACGGCAATGAAAGTAAAATCGCAAAAGGTTGGAACACATCGCCCAGCAGCAGCACCAACACCACAAGCATCAACACAATGCCAAGCGTTGCGGATTTACCGAACTCGGTAAAAATGTCGTTCTGAATTTCCGCATCGCCCCCTTCAGAGATAACCACCGAGGGCGGGAAATTGAGTGTCAATGCCGTCGCTTTAATTAAATCAGCAGCCTCACCCAATTGTACACCGGGCGGCACATCGGCACCGATGCTCGATTGGCGTTGACGGTCATAACGTTTGACCGAACTTGGCCCTTGCGAGAATGAAACATCTGCTACAGCAGACAAAGGAACAGAAACTCCACTCGCCGAAATAACCCGCAAGTTTGCGATTTCATCGAACTGTGTTCGTGTTGCTTCAGGAATTTGCACACGGATTGGAATCTGACGGTCACCAATGCTGAACTTGGCCAATAGAGGTCCAAAATCACCTATTGTTGCCACGCGAACAGTTTGCGAAATTTGTTGAGCCGTAATGCCAAGTTTTGCGGCCTCCGCTTGCTTTGGAACAATTTTTATTTCAGGACGGCTAAGCCCACCCTCAGCAGAGGGTGCACGCAATTTTGGTTCCTTGCGGAGTGCTGCTTCTAATTTGCCCACGGCTTCATCCAGCGCCGCAGGATCATTGGACAAGATGTTAAACTTCACATCACGTTCGCCACGGTCATTGATCTTGGCCCAGCGCACGTCAGGCAAGTTTGAAAGCAACGGCAGGATTTCCGTTTCAATTTTTTCTTGTGGTTTGGTTCTGCCATCAGCTGGCAACATTGGAATGCTCAGACCTGTAATTCTGTTGAGTGTAGTCAACGTCGGATTGATAATCCCTGTTAGAAGACCCACATCACGGTGACGCAAATTCACGTAAATTGCGGCATTGCGTGGCTCAATAGAACCCGTTGGCGATGATCCACCAAGCACAAACACTTGCGACACTTCATCGTTTTGGCGGATAACTTTCGCCATTGCTTCTGTCGTTTCAAGTGTTTGCTCCAAACGAGAACCCGGGGGCAATTCCACCGACAACACAAAGCGCGAATTATCGCCCGGCGGAATAAAGCCCTTCGGCAATAGCGGGATCAAAAGTGTTGAAGCATATAAAATACCAAACGCCGCAAGTACCGTTACATAGCTCATCACCCGAGGCCACGAGCTGTGCAGTGCCGCAGGTGTGTTGACATGTTCACCTTCGTTGTCATGCTTGGAATAGGTGCGTTCTTTTTTAAACGCCATCATTGATCTGCCGAGCAAACCCACAAACAATAAAGCAGTGGCCGCAGCAGTTGCGATCAAGAGGAAGGTGAAAAAGCTGGTAATGAGTGATGGAAGCTCAGGCATAAACCCAATCCCAAATTTCACAGCCAATAGCAACAGCGTTGCCGCCAGCCCATAAGCCACCAAATCCCACATTTTGTTGACACGCGGAGATAAGGGTTGGGTGCGTCCAATCGTCGGTGCCCAGTTTAAGTAATGCAGCAACCCAATATAGAAACGCAGCAATGGCCCCGGTTCATGTTCAGTGTGATCAGTTGGACGCATCAGATAGGCCGCCATCATCGGAGTGATGAAACGTGCAACCAATAATGAGAACAAGACAGCCACAGCTACGGTTAAACCAAACTGTTTGAAATATTGCCCAACAATACCGCTCATGAACGACACGGGCACAAAGATTGATACAATGGAAAACGTGATGGCAATAACTGCGAGACCAATTTCGTCTGCCGCTTCCATGGCGGCGCGGTAAGGCGATTTACCCATGCGCATGTGCCGCGCGATGTTTTCAATTTCCACAATGGCGTCATCAACCAAAATACCGGTGGCCAACGTGAGACCAAGGAATGAAACCAAATTGAGCGAAAAGCCCATCATGCCCATGACCCAGAAAGTTGGCACCGCCGACAAAGGCAGGGCCAAAGCCGAAATCAAAGTCGCGCGCCAGTCGCGCAAGAATAACAGCACCACAAGAACGGAAAGAATTGCACCTTCAATCAAGGTTTCCATGGCCGATGTGTAGTTGCCATAGATAAAGTAAACTGTGTCATCTACGAGTGTGAACTTGGCAGAGCCTTTGCTCGCGGTCTGCATTTCTGCAACCTTGGCCGCCACACGGTCGCCCACCGCTGTTGAACTAGCACCCTTCGACCGGAAGATTGAGAAGGTAACAACGCTATCTCCATTGTATCGCGCAAAAGAACGCTGCTCAGACGTGCTATCCACAACGGAGCCAAGATCTCCAAGCTTCGTCTGACGACCACCCGCCAATGCAATTTTTGTTTCCCGAAGGTCGTCTAAACTGCGGGCTCCGCCTAATGTGCGGATTGCCTGTTCGTGATTTCCAACATCACCGCGCCCTGCTCCAAAATCAGCATTGGTGGCAGCAAGCTGGCTGTTGATACTGGCCGCAGTAACTCCCAGCGCTTGCAGTTTTTGCGGATCAAGATCAACGCGGATTTCGCGGTCAGCGCCGCCAAATCGATCAACCCGGCCAACACCAGCAAGGCCCTGAAGTTGGCGCTTTACCACATCATCAACATACCAAGACAATTGTTCCAGAGTCATGCCAGGCGCCGACACCGCATAAGTTTGAATGGCTTGGCCCTCAACATCAATGCGTTGAATGATCGGTTCATCTACGCCGCCAGGAAGATTGCCCCGGATTTTGGCAACGGCATCTTTGACATCATCGAGAGCTTTGTCTGTCGGAATTTCAAGTCTAAATTCGATAGCCGTATTTGATGCGCCATCTGTCATCGTCGACGTGATATGCTTAACACCTGTAATGGCAGCAACGGCGTCTTCAACTTTTTTAGTGACTTGATTTTCGAGCTCGGCAGGTGTTGCACCAGACTGGCCCACGGACACTAAAATAACTGGAACATCAATGTTCGGAAACTGCGTAATAGGCAAAGCCCGAAAGCTGAATATTCCAACCAGCATTAACACGGCAAACATAAGTATTGGTGGAACCGGATTGCGAATCGACCATGCTGAAAAATTGAAGTTCATTGAACTATTCCGTTGTCTTTAAAGTTATGGGAGTGACGGCATCGCCATCGCGCACGAAGGTGCCTGCCCGAGCCACAAAAGTGTCACCTGCAGAAACACCATCTGTAATTTCAATTGAATCGGTTCCCACCAGCCCGGTGATTACTTTACGCACTTCAACTTTATTATTGATCACCAGCTGCACTGTTGGTCCATTGTCACCGAATGTCACGGCAGTGAGTGGCAGGGCCACGCCGTCACCTGCCGCTAAGCTAATGCGCGCGCGCCCGAATGCACCCAGTGCAATGCGGTCGCCTTCGTTCACGCGAATATGCGCAATACCAATGCGCGTAGACTCATTTACTTCGGGAGAAATCAACTTCACTTCACCATCAATGGCTTTGTCCATACCATTGACCGTTATCTTGGCCTTTTGACCTACCTTAACACGCGGCAGATCTGATTCCGGAATTTCAGCCAATAACTTCACCACGCCATTGGCCACGATATTATACATCGGTTCTTTGCTACCAGAAGCGATGGCACCAACTTGCACCGTTCGGCGGCTGATATAGCCATCAACAGGTGACTTAATTTCCGTGCGGGCCTTGCGCAGTTCCAGTTCAGACATTTGCGCTTGGATGCCAGCCCGGTTTGCTTTGGTGCCTTCGATTGCAAGTTTGGCGTTGGCCAATTGCGCTTCAGCCAAATCAAAAGCCGCCAAGCGTTGATCAAAAGTTTCTTGAGTGGCCACACCACTGGTACGCAATTTCTTGGTCCGGTTCAAATCAGACTCAGCACGGTCAGCGCTAATCTGCGCCTGCTTTATTTGGTTTTTGTTTTGTGCCAGCGCTGCATCGTTAGCGGCGAGTGATGCTTGGGTTTGAGCAATTGAAATATCTGTTGAGCTGGAAGATAAACGAGCAAGCACCTGCCCTTTCTTCACTTGATCGCCTTCTTCGGCCAAAAATTCGGTGATGGCCAAGCCCTCGATTTCTGGTGTCACCAAAACGAGTTCACCAGCTGCAAAGCTTCCAGTCACAACCAAATCTTCAGCGATAGGCTTTTTCTCAGCGATCATAACCGAGATCGAAGGTGGCGCCGGTGGTGCTTCAGCCTTTGGCGCGTCTTCGGCAAAAGCGGCAAATGACAGATGCGACGCAACAATTGCGATTGCCAAAACCGAACTTGTGCTTTTCAATTTAAAAATCATGTTGCCGTCCCTGTTATTGCGCAGCCTTCACGCTGCTAATATGTAAATTTGTCAATTTCGTCTCCAGAAATTTAACGCCCGCCGACAATACCGCTTCACCATAATCCATCACGAAATTAGAGCCAAACTCACATGTTTCTTCAAGTCGACATTCGGTGATACGCTGAAGATCTTCTTTAAGATCGGTAAGTTGCTTCTCAATTGCCAAGCGCAGAAAATCAGGCGGCAAAAATTCTTGAAATAACATTTCAAACAGAAATTCGGATTTATATTTATCGCGCGCTGGCAAAACCTGAATATTTTTGATCAAAGCGGCGCTACCCGCTTCAGTAATCGCATAAACTTTTTTGTCTGGTCTGTTGGTTTGCTCTTCGGCGCGAAGTGTCACTAAACCTTCGGCGTTAAGCTGCATCAAGGCCGGGTAAATTGACCCAAAGCTTGCATCTATAAAATGACTG
Source organism: Hyphomicrobiales bacterium (assembly GCA_031418535.1). GTDB lineage: Bacteria > Pseudomonadota > Alphaproteobacteria > Rhizobiales > Aestuariivirgaceae > Aestuariivirga. The sequence goes on from JANOXS010000106.1 coordinate 12,889, forward strand.
AAGAGGCCTTCTTCAATTTCTTTTTTAATTTCATAGCCAGACGCTTCCCTCAGAGAAAGGACGCCCAAGCACAAAGTCTTTACATTCATAATTATGCCAATTCGATATATGTCAGCTCGATATAGAACCACCTCGACTTTGTCAATCTGATCACAAATCTCGGGAGAACGAATATAGTGCGAATTGTGGTGAGGACGACGATTAAAAACATTCGCCACCCCCTATGACAAGATTTACCGCTAAGTTTCGAAGAAAAAATATAGGTTACCCCCACAAAACATAATTAAATTAGGGATAAAACGGCAATGTACCACTTGTTTTTGTCAGTTTGCTTGATTAAGAGTGACACCCAACCTGGGCCGTTATGAGCTTGGGGCATATTAGGTATATAAATTTCACATAGGGGGAAGCGCTTTGGAGTATTTTCTCCAGCAGCTCATAAATGGATTGACCTTGGGGTCAATTTACGGGCTCATCGCCATTGGCTACACGATGGTCTACGGCATCATAGGCATGATTAACTTCGCGCATGGCGACGTGTTTATGGTTGGCAGCGTGGTATCATTTATTGTCATTCTCGGGTTGGGCTTAACAGGCGGCAGCGGGTCTTTTTCTATTATTTTGGCCCTCGGCATGGTGGTAATTATCGCAATGCTCATTGCAGCTGTTTATAATTGGACCATTGAGCGCGTTGCCTACCGGCCTTTGCGCGGTTCGTTCCGGTTAGCACCTTTGATCTCGGCGATTGGCATGTCCATTGTTTTGCAGGAGTTTGTGCGCATAGCCCAAGAGGGTCGCCCTAAACCTATTCAACCGATAGTCACTGGTGGCTATGAAATTATGCACCGCGCCGCCGCAAACGGCACTTTCGTCGTAACAATTTCTAACATGCAAATTTTAATCATCATTTCGACAATTGTATTGATGGCAATTTTCACCATGATCATCAAACGCACGTCGCTGGGTCGCGCTCAACGTGCTTGTGAACAAGATCAAAAAATGGCCTCCCTCCTAGGCATCAATGTCGATCGCACAATATCGATAACATTTATTCTCGGGGCGTGTCTTGCCGCATTTGCGGGTCTGATGTTCTTCCTGCTTTATAATGTGACTGATTTTTATATTGGCTTTCTTGCGGGCATCAAGGCCTTCACAGCCGCAGTGCTTGGGGGCATTGGTTCAATACCGGGCGCTATGCTTGGTGGCATGATCATCGGTTTAATTGAAGTGATGTGGTCGGCTTATTTCTCTGTTGAATACAAAGACGTAGCAGCATTTACTGTTTTGGTTATTGTGTTGATTTTCATGCCACAGGGTTTGCTTGGTAAACCCGAAGTGGAAAAGGTTTAAACTATGAGCGCTGCACCCAAAGACACTTCGATGTCAAATGAAGCTGGCAAACTCGACACACTGAGTCTGGTTAAAGACTTGTTGTTCACTGGCTTGCTCACACTTTTAATTCTCACGCCTATTGTAACTTACAAAACCACCATGAACCAAGGCGTTCTGGTTATTTCATCACGCTGGATGTTGGCACTCGCGTTAACTGCCATCGTTGTAGGCGCTCGTGCTTTCTTACATCTTTTCGTTTGGCACAAAGCACCCTCACCAAAAGCAGCTGCTGCTAAACCAGTTTCAACATTGAGCGTTGCCGACCGTTATGGGAAATACGTGGCCCCCGGGCTTTTAATTTTCGCCTTGTTCTTGCCATTGCTCGCTTATGGCAGTCCGTGGGGCGAAAAGCGTACAATCGATTTAGCGATCTACATTCTCACCTATATTATGTTGGGTTGGGGCCTGAACGTTGTGGTTGGTTTGGCAGGTCTGCTAGATTTGGGTTATGTCGCATTTTACGCTGTTGGCGCTTATGCATACGCCCTGCTTTCGACCGTATATTATCCACTCTGGTTTGGACCCGGCATTATACCATGGGCTTTCTACATAACCCTGCCAATGGCCGGATTGCTGGCAGCAACCTGGGGTGTGATCCTCGGATTTCCAGTGCTGCGCTTGCGCGGTGATTATCTGGCAATCGTCACACTTGCCTTTGGTGAAATCATCCGCTTGGTTTTGATCAATTGGTTCTCATTTACCAATGGCCCGCAAGGTATCATCGTTCCAAAAGCCACATTCTTTGGCTTGCCATTTAAAGATGCGCCGGGCAGTTTCTCGGATTTCTTCGGCATCACTTATGACCGCATCCATTTCTATATATTCTTGTATTATCTCATCCTCGCATTGGCTTTGATCACATTTTTCGTCACCAACCGATTGCGCCGTCTGCCCATTGGCAGAGCGTGGGAAGCATTGCGCGAAGATGAGATTGCTTGCCGATCTTTGGGCATCAACACAACTACAACCAAACTCACCGCTTTTGCGATTGGCGCAATGTTCGGCGGGTTTGCAGGAAGCTTCTTTGCCGCCCGTCAAGGCTTTGTTTCGCCGGAGTCATTCGTCTACATCGAGTCCGCTTTGATCTTGGCAATTGTGGTTCTCGGCGGTTTAGGTTCGCAAATTGGTATCGTGTTCTCGGCCATCGCCATTATGGGATCGTTCGAAATTTTCCGCGAAATGAACTTTATGAAAGCCATTCTACCAAATGGAACCGAACCCATTCAGTTCCGCATGTTGGCGGTTGGTTTGGCCATGGTATTAATGATGCGGTTTAGGCCTCGAGGCTTTGTCACGCGCCGCGAACCAACTGTTTTCCTGAAAGAGAAAAAATCCGTCTCCGGTGATCTCGTAGCCGAGGGGCATGGCTGATGTTAGACTGGTCCAAAGATCCTGAACTCTCTGTTCAGCACCTCACCATGCGCTTTGGTGGACTAACCGCAATTGGCGACTTGTCTTTTGAAGCGGGCCGCAAACAAATTACGGCATTGATCGGCCCGAACGGTGCAGGCAAAACCACGGTGTTCAATTGCATCACCGGATTTTACAAACCGACTGAAGGCAAGATCACCCTGCATCATGCCGATGGCAAAGAATTTATGCTTGAACGCATGGATGATTTTATCATCACGCAAAAAGCTAAAGTTGCACGCACGTTCCAAAACATCAGGTTGTTTTCAGGAATGACCCTGTTGGAAAACCTGATGGTGGCTCAACACAACGTTTTGATGAAGGCTTCAGGTTTTACCATTGGCGGAATCTTTGGCAGTGGAAAATTTAAACGCGCCGAAAATGAAGCTTTGGACCGCAGCAAATATTGGCTCGACAAAGTGAATTTGACCAGCCGCGCTGATGATGCAGCAGGCGACTTGCCTTATGGTGCCCAACGCCGTTTAGAAATTGCCAGGGCCATGTGCACAAGCCCTCGCCTGCTGTGCTTAGATGAACCGGCTGCCGGCTTGAACCCACGCGAGTCTGATGAACTCAACAAACTGCTGCTGTCTATTCGTGATGATCACAACATGGCGATATTGCTGATAGAACATGACATGAGCGTTGTTATGGGAATTTCTGATCATATTGTGGTTTTGGACTATGGCCGAAAAATTGCCGATGGTACGCCGAACCAAATCAAAACTGATCCCGCTGTTATCCGCGCTTATTTGGGTGTGGAAGATGACGAGTCAGAAGTGGCCCCGCTTGTTGCTGAAGCCTTGGCCAAGCCAGTTAAGGCCGTAAAAAAAGGAGCGCGCAAATGAGCGATGTTCTCTTAAAAGGCGCTGGCGTTGAAACCTTCTACGGCAAAATCCAAGCCTTGCGCGGCATTGATTTCGAAGTTCATAAAGGTGAGATTGCCACAGTCATCGGTGCCAATGGTGCTGGCAAATCAACTTTGATGATGACCATTTGCGGCACACCCCGCGCACGCAATGGTTCGATCATTTTTGATGGCGTTGATATTTCAAAAATGCCAACCCACGAAATCGTGCATTTAGGCATCGCGCAATCGCCAGAAGGCCGCCGCATTTTTCCGCGGATGACAGTGTTTGAAAACCTGCAAATGGGTGCAACAGTTGATAAGCTGCGGCACTTTGATGAGGACTTGGCTAAAGTATTTAAGCTATTCCCACGTCTTGAAGAGCGTAGCACTCAACGAGCCGGAACACTTTCAGGTGGCGAGCAACAAATGCTGGCTATTGGCCGCGCTTTGATGGCAAGGCCACGCCTGCTTTTGCTTGATGAGCCTTCGCTGGGACTAGCACCGATCATTGTGAAATTGATTTTCTCGGCTATTAAAAAGCTGAACGAGGAAGAGGGTTTGACAGTCTTATTGGTTGAGCAGAATGCTTTCCACGCCCTGCGCTTGGCCCACCGGGCCTATGTGATGGTGAACGGCAAAATTACCATGACAGGTACAGGTGCTGAACTTTTAAAGCGGCCTGAAGTTCGCGCCGCATACCTCGAAGGGGGCCACTAAATGATCACCGCAGGAAGCATCTGGGTGTTTCTAGTCCTAACAGTGATTGGCGGCGGCGGTGCAGCATTTATGGGAGGTCGTTCTTTGGCCTTAGGCTGGAAGCCCCTGTGGATGTTGGTGGTCTATATGATGATTTTTGGCGCAGGGTTGCGTTTCTTGCATTTTGCCCTTTTCGGCGAGCCTCTCACATCATTGTATTATTACACTATCAACACGCTTGTGCTCATGGCCTTTGCCTTTCTTGGCTATAGGATGACGAGAACCAGCCAAATGACTGAGCAATACCCCTGGCTCTACGAGCGCACAGGCCCACTGTCGTGGAGACAAAAATCGAATTAATTATTTTACGAAATTGTTGAAGGAAATGCATTTTTTCCTTTCCAATCTTGCCTCTTTGCGCAAAGCTATTGTGCAAGGGGACATGTACCCCGACCGACTATCCGGTCATAAAAATCTTAGGGAGACTATTATATGAAAAAACTTATCTTGTCCGGTATTGCGCTCAGCTTTGCTGCAGCACTTTCCGCAACAACAGCTTTGGCTGATATCACCATTGCAACGGTTGGACCAATCACTGGCCAACTTGCAGCTCTCGGTGAACAATATAAGCGCGGCGCTGAAATGGCCGTTGCCGACATTAACGCCGCTGGCGGTGTGAATGGCGAAATGTTGAAGTTGGAAATCGGTGACGATGCCTGCGATCCAAAGCAAGCTGTTGCCGTTGCCAACCAAATGGCTTCAAAAGGTGTGAAGTTCGTTGCAGGCCATCTCTGCTCCGGTTCATCAATTCCTGCTTCTAAAGTTTACGAAGAAGAAGGCATTCTGCAAATCACTCCAGCTTCTACAAACCCAGTGTTCACAGATGCTGGTGGCTGGAACGTTGCCCGCGTTTGCGGCCGTGACGATGCCCAAGGCCTTGTTGCCGGTAACTTCCTTGCGAAGAACTATGCTGGCAAAAAGATCGCCATCATCGACGACAAATCTGCTTATGGCAAAGGCTTGGCCGATGCGACTAAGGCTGCAATGAACGCAGCTGGCTTGACAGAAGTGATGGCTGAATCAATCAATCCCGGCGAAAAGGATTACTCAGCTCTCGTGTCCAAAATGAAGGATGCAGGCATTGATGCCGTTTACATTGGTGGCTACCATCCTGAAGGCGCATTGATTTTGAAGCAAATGCGCGAACAAGGTTCAACAGCACAAATGCTGTCTGGCGATTCAATGAATAACGTTGAATTCTGGACCATTGCTGGTGAAGCTGCAAAAGGCATGATCTTCACATTCGCACCAGAGCCACGCAACATTCCAGAAGCAAAAGACTTGGTTGCCAAGTTCAAAGCTGCTGGCTTTGATCCAGAAGGCTACACACTGTTCACCTATGCTGCCATCCAAATGTACGCACAAGCTGCGACAGCAACAAAAGGCACAGACAACAAGACACTCGCTGCTTGGCTTCGCGCTGGCAACGAAATGAAGACAGTTCTTGGACCAATCAAATTGGATGCCAAGGGCGATCTCATCGGTGCAAAATATGTTTGGTACAAGTTTGACAACGGCAGCTATGCTGAAGATCCAACAATCCAATAATATAACACTTGTCTAATCCGAACCCGCGCGAGTAACTTCGCGCGGGTTTTGTTTTTTATGGGAGGGACACTAAATGCGCGCCTTGATTTTCCTTCTCGCATTCACGCTAAATGTTCACGCTGAAATCCTCATTGGCGTTGCAGGCCCCATGACTGGCTCCTATGCCGTTTTTGGATCGCAGATGGTGGCCGGGGTTAAAGCTGCAGTTGATGATCTGAACGCCACTGGCGGCATTGGAGGCGATCTGGTCGAGGTGGTGACCGCTGACGATGGTTGCGACGTGAAACAAGCTGAAAATGCGGCGACGACTTTAATCAACCAAAATGTGTCCGTGGTCATAGGCCACTTCTGTACCTACCCATCACTGGCCGCCGCCAAACTCTACGAAGCTGCCAGCATTCCAATGTTGTCCCCGTCAGCAACATTGCCCGCCCTAACGGAAGCCGGACTCAGTAATGTAATTCGCCTTTCCAGCCGTGATGATGCCCAGGGGGCAATTGCAGCCACTGAGATGCAGCAGAATTTTCCAGCAGCGCAAATCGCAGTGTTGTCCGATGGCACTGGCCACTCACAAGCTTTAATCGCAAATTTCAAGGCAAGTTTCACTGGCCAACTGGCAGCAACCTCCACTTTCAAAGCTGATACGAATGACTTTGAAGGCATAATCTCCGACCTCAAAAGCAAGAACATCAAAGCCCTCTATTGCGGCTGTTCCGCAGCAGATGCCGGAACGCTCGCCCAGCAATTAGACGGGGCGATCAAAATTTTTGGACCGGACGCCCTGCTCGTTCCACAATTTTGGGAATTGGCCGGACCAGCAGGTGAAGGAACCACTGTAAGTTTTGCAGTAGACCCGCAAACACTTCCCGATGCTCAAGACCTTATTCGAAAATTGCGGTCGGAAAAGCTCGCCAGCAGTGCTGTCTTTATCCAAAGTTATGCAGCCGTCCAAGTTTTCGCTGCTGCAAGTAAAGCAACAGGGCTCACCACGGGAAAGGCATTGAGCGTTCATATCCAATCCGGCTCAGTCTTTCCAACCGTCATTGGGAAATTAGATTTTGACAGCAAAGGTGACGTGCGAGAGCCACGATTTGTGTGGTATGAGTGGTCCAACGGAAAATTCTCTCAACGATAATTGGAGCTATAATGCGAGCCTTCTTTGTGCAGATTAAATGTGAACTCGGTAAATCATATAGTGTGGCAACGGCCATAGCCGACGCGGAAATTGCATCAGAAATTTTCTCGACCGCAGGCGAATATGATTTGTTGGTGAAATTTTATCTGCAGGGTGACGAAGATATCGGCCACTTCATTGCTCAAAAAGTCCAAACGATTGCTGGCATTCGGGACACTTTTACCATAGTGACCTTCAAAGCATTCTAACTTTAAGGCCTGCCCGATGATCCCTCGTTACTCCCGCAAAGAAATGACCCAAATCTGGGAACCGCAAACCCGTTTCAAAATTTGGTTCGAGATTGAAGCCCATGCGGCAGACCAGCAGGCTGCACTTGGTATTATCCCAAAATCAGCTGCAGAAACAATTTGGGCCAAAGGCAAGGATGCGGTTTTTGATGTGGCCCGCATTGATGCCATTGAAGCTGAAGTAAAGCACGACGTCATAGCCTTCCTCACCCATCTTTCTGAAATCGTCGGCCCTGAAGCCAGATTTGTGCATCAAGGCATGACCTCATCTGATGTGCTGGATACTTGTTTTAACATTCAGTTGACCCGCGCCGCTGATCTGTTGATTGCGGATGTGGATGATCTTCTCGTGAACCTCAAAAAGCGCGCGTTGGAACATCAAAATACAGTGTGCATCGGCCGCAGCCATGCCATCCATGCCGAACCCATCACGTTTGGCTTGAAGCTGGCTTATGCATACGCGGAGTTCCAGCGCTGCCGCGAGCGTCTTGTCATAGCCCGCAAAGAAGTGGCCACCTGCGCCATCTCAGGTGCCGTTGGAACCTTCGCAAACATTGACCCTTCAGTTGAAGAGCACGTGGCCGCTAAGCTCGGTTTGAGTGTTGAACCGGTATCCACACAAGTCATCCCGCGTGACCGTCATGCCATGTTCTTTGCCGTGCTTGGCGTCGTCGCCAGTTCCATCGAACGCCTTGCAACAGAAATTCGCCATTTGCAGCGCACCGAAGTTTTGGAAGTGGAAGAGTTTTTTTCGCCCGGCCAAAAAGGCTCATCGGCCATGCCCCATAAACGCAATCCGGTGCTAACAGAAAACCTTACGGGCCTCGCACGCCTTGTGCGTTCAGCTGTCACCCCCGCGATGGAAAACGTAGCCCTTTGGCATGAGCGTGATATTTCACATTCTTCGGTGGAACGCGGCATTGGGCCTGATGCCACTGTGCATTTAGATTTCGCGTTGAAGCGCTTGAGCGGAGTGATTGAAAAGCTTGTCGTCTATCCAGAAAACATGAAAAAGAATTTGGACAAGCTCGGCGGACTCATTCATTCGCAGCGCATATTATTGGCCCTCACGCAAAAAGGCATGAGCCGTGAAGAATCCTATTCCGCAGTTCAGCGCTGTGCCATGCCAGTATGGCGGGGCGAAGGGCAATTCCTTGATTTGCTGAAAGCCGATCAGGAAGTAGCCGCCCACATGAAACCAGAAGAACTAGAGGCGCTGTTTGATTTGGGCTATCACACCAAACATGTGGGAACAATTTTCAAGCGGGTATTCGGCTGATGTTAGATAAAACAGAAATCTCGGCCCCCATTTCAATCGTCACAACAGAAGCCTTAGCCGCATTTTGCCATAGAATGTCTTCCGAAGAATTCGTAACCGTCGACACCGAATTTTTGCGCGAGACCACATATTACCCCAAACTTTGCCTCATCCAAGTTGCCGGTAAAGACGAAGCCGTATTGATTGACCCGCTCGCCGGCGGCATTGACCTCGCGCCATTTTTTGCATTGATGACCAATGAAAATGTCTTGAAGGTTTTCCATGCTGCTAAACAGGATTTTGAAATACTCTACATTTTGTCCGGCACCCTGCCCCACCCTGTAATCGACACGCAAATAGCGGCCATGGTGTGTGGCTTTGGCGACCAAGTGGGCTATGAAGCCATCGTACGGAAGTTAGTGGGCGCTGCCATAGACAAGTCTTCACAATTTACGGATTGGACAAGGCGACCGCTCACATCCAAACAAGCAACTTATGCGCTTTCTGATGTAACGCATCTTCGGACTGTTTACGAAAAATTGCGCGAAGAACTCGATAAAACCGGGCGCGCCGCATGGTTAAATGGCGAGTTAGAAAACCTCACCGATCCGGCAACTTACATCGTTAACCCGGAAGAAAGCTACAAGCGCATCAAAGCGCGCATTCAAAACAAAAAGCAATTTGGCGTGTTGATTTCAATTGCTGCCTGGCGTGAACGCGAGGCGCAAAACCGCAACGTGCCACGCGGCCGGGTCTTAAAAGATGACGCATTGGCCGAGATCGCCATTCAAATGCCGCAAAAGCCAGACGACATAAATCAGTTGCGTTTGGTGTCCAAAGGTACGGCTAATTCTTCAATGGGCTCAGCCATTTTGAAGATGGTGGCCGAAGGCCAAGCCCGCGACCCAAAAACCATTCCTGATTTTAAGGGACGCAATGATGAAATGTCTGCCGCCGCGCAAGCTGCTGCCGAAGTTTTAAAACTGGCATTAAAAGTTGCCTGCGAAAATGAGGGTATTGCCCCAAAGCTTTTGGCCAGTGCTGCAGAGATTGATGCAATCGCCGTCGATGATAATGCCAAAGTGCCTCTGCTTGAAGGCTGGCGCAGAGAAGTGTTTGGTAATTTGGCACTCGATATCAAACACGGCAAAGCTTGCATCGGCATGGAAAATGGCCGTGCGGTTTTGATTCGGCGCTAAGTTATTTAACTTCTATTTTAGCTGTGCGGCCCATTTCAAGGGCAAGCCCGGCCAAACGTTTCTCTACGCGCTCACCCAGCAAGTCTTTAAGTTTCGGCGGAACCTTGAGAACCAGATTTTTTGCACCATCGAAACGCAAACCAATTTTAGGCAACATGCCGGGCATGGCCGCTGATAGAATATAAGCCAAGCGGAACATGGAACTTAACAAATGTGCGCGCTGCATGTGCGTTTCATCAAGCAGCCGCGTCAAGCCATCCTGATTGTCTTCACCTTCATACCGATAAAAAACCGTGAGCGCTAAGAACACCCGCCCCGGATGATCAACACCCACAAACGCGGCTTGCGATATCATACCTAACGAGCGATCGGCACGGTAATCAGGATGCGCCCGCCAACCAATATCAGCCAGCAGACACGCCGCATAGCGCAAGCGCCGTTCTTCTTCGTTTTCCGGTAAGCCATGCTCACCAAAAATTTGATCGGTCCAATCACACAGTTCCAGTTCATGGGCAGGCGACCGCGCATAGCGTCGCGCAAAATCCCAGCACGAAGACAAAAGCGCATCAGCCTGCATTTTGCGGCGTGGCAATTTCGAATAGAGCAAACCTTCGCGCACACCATAAACTGAAAACACCACATCCGTTGGTGTGCTGTGCGAAAGCAGGCGCTGCAAAATCATAGCCCCAAACGGCATGGTGTCTGCGCGGCTCTTCGACATGTCTTTAACATCTTTGAGCGAACTTGAGGTGAGACCTGAAACCACTTCGGAAATGCTCATGGCCTGTTGCCGCGTCACAGAATAATGATGTAACACATGTAAAGGATAGCCAACTTGTGCCATGTGAATACGAGCCAAGTTACGCCATGTGCCGCCAACCGCGTAAAAACTTCGGCCCTGCAACTGTTTTAAAATCACGGCCTTAGCAAAATACTCCTCAACAATTTCACGCGCGCGTTGAATGGAACCACCCGACAAATCCATGAGCCGCAGAGGACCAATCGGCAGTGTAATCCCGTCATTTAATTTGCCGTCACGAATATCAATAAGTTCAAGTGAACCGCCGCCCAAGTCTCCCGCAATGCCGTCTGCTTCTGGCGTACCAGCAATAACGCCAAGGGCCGCAAAGCGGGCTTCTTCTTTTCCCGTTAAAACACTTATGCCAGCGCCCAAAGCAGCTTCAGCTTTATCAATAAATGCTGCACCATTGCTGGCTTCACGCGCCGCAGCAGTTGCCACGGCATATATCGTTTTAACTCCCATTTGCTTTGCCAGTGCCCTAAAGCGCCGCAAAGCCAACAAGGCCCGCGCAATTGCCGCTTCGTTCAATTGTCCACTAATGGCAACACCCTTGCCGAGGCCACATAAAATCTTTTCATTGAAAATCGGTGCGGGCGACCGCCGCAAGCCATCATAAACGACAAGCCGCACGGAGTTAGACCCGATATCCACGACCGCAATAGGGCGGTAAGTTGGGGGTTCAGTTCTAAAGCCTTTGTGCCAACTGTCAGCGATTTTATTGACCCTTTTTGTTTTTGCGAGCCACAGTTACTGGCCCACCATCAAGTGAACTACCACGCCCGGATAGCGATGGATTTTCCATAAAGAATTGATGCGCATTAAACAATGCGTCAGATTTTCCGGGAAGAATGCGGGCCGACTTACCATCAGATAATAATTGCCAACTTTGTTGATTGTCGCGCAAGTTTGCCATCATTATTTGATCAAGAATTTGTTCGTGAACTGTGGGGTTTTCAATGGGGATTAAAGTTTCCACCCGCCGATGCAAATTGCGCGGCATCCAATCGGCTGAGCCAATATAGACCTTAGCATTTGGATGCGGCAAGCCGTAGCCTGCACCAAAACACACAATGCGCGAATGCTCCAGAAATCGCCCAATAATACTCCGCACACGGATGTTTTCCGATAGTCCTACAATGCCCGGTCTAAGGCATGAAATTCCGCGCACGACCAAATCAATAACCACACCTTTTTGGCTGGCCACGTAAAGTGCATCAATAATGCCGGGGTCCACGAGCGAATTGAGTTTAGCCCAAATTTGTGCAGGCCTGCCTGCTTCGGCATGAGCAATTTCTTCGTCAATATCATGGAGCAAACGATCTTTTAAATTAAGCGGCGATAACGATATTTTTTCTAAATCTTCCGGAGGGGCATAACCAGAAATAAAGTTAAACAGCCGCGCAGCATCGCGCGCTAATGCAGGATCACAGGTGAAAAATGAAAGATCGGTATAAACTTTAGCAGTTATGGGATGATAATTTCCAGTGCCAAAATGCACATAGGTTCGCATGTTGCCACTTTCACGCCGCACCACCATCGAAACCTTTGCATGGGTTTTCAGTTCTATAAAACCAAAAACAACTTGAACCCCTGCCCGCTCCAAATCCCGCGCCCACTGGATATTGGCCTCTTCATCAAATCGGGCTTTGAGCTCCACCAATGCAATCACCGATTTTCCGGCTTCGGCAGCTTTAGCAAGAGCAGCCACAATGGGCGAATTGCGTGAGGTGCGATAAAGCGTTTGTTTAATCGCCACCACATCAGGGTCATCGGCTGCCTGCCTGATAAACTGAACCACCACATCAAATGATTCATAAGGATGATGGACCACAAAATCTTTTTGCCGAATGGCCGCAAAAATATCGCCGCCATGATCACGAACCCGTTCAGGAAACCTAGCCAAATAGGGCGTGAACTTTAAGTCTGGCCGCTCATCCAAAATAAGTTGTTCAGTATCGGCAAAGCCCACCAGCCCTTCGCTCATAATCATCACATCGCCAGACACATCAAGTTCATTGGCAATAAAATTGCGCAAACTTGGCGAACACGCTGCATCTACCTCCATGCGGATCACCACACCGCGACGGCGCAATTTCAGCGCAGTTTCAAACACGCGCACCAAATCTTCGGCTTCTTCTTCAATTTCAATATCGCTGTCGCGAATAACTCGGAACAAGCCCTTGCCCAAAACATCATAGCCCGGAAACAATCGCGGCAAGAAAATACTGAGCAAAGTCTCAAGCAACATAAACCGAATTTCAGCACCCGGCAGCCGCACAAATCGCTCCAACTGCGAAGGAATAGGAAGCAGCGCCTTCATCAAGTTTCCGTCTTTGCGCCGCTTAAGCTCCACAGCCATAACGAAACCACGGTTGAGAATAAATGGAAATGGATGCGCAGGGTCAATCGCGATAGGCGTCACAATTGGCAGAATATGGTCGAGAAATCTTTGGTCTAACCACGCTCGCTCTTCGCTATTGGTTTGGTCCGGCTCGACGATTGTAATGCCCTTTTCCTGCAACTCAGCCCGCAGCTGCAACCAACGGCGGTCTTGTTCCACCATCAACTCCTGAGCACGCTTGCGCACCAGCTCAAGTTGCTCTTCGGGTGTCAACCCATCTTGGCTAATTTCGGAAACCTGTTCGCGCAGCTGGCCCACCAAACCTGCAACCCGCACCATAAAAAACTCATCAAGATTATTGCCCGATATCGATAAAAACCGGACGCGCTCTAATAAGGGATGGACCGGATTTTTTGCCTCTTCTAAAACCCGCATATTGAACTCCAACCAAGACAGTTCGCGGTTAAAAAACCGCGACGGGTTTTTGATCAATTCAGGATCTAAAATCAGCTTTTTCATATATCGAACCTTCCCACAAACCTCGCACAGTTAAAAGTGCTTTGCGACAGTTTGGTGAAGGTTTCAATTTTCAAAAAGATCAGGGCTTGTAAGGCTTGCAAGAATTCGAGCAACGAATGGTCTGGTAATTTCAGCTTTCTCGATCATTGCCGTGGCGTCAATGGCCGCAACAACTTCACGCGCCGCATTTAAAGAGCGTGGCATTCGCAAGAGCAAATAATTCAGGGTAGCCTGATCCACTAAAATTTGACGATCGGAAAATTGCTTGAGCAAGACCCCGCGCAACAACTCATCATCTGGTGGCAAAATTGAAACAAGTGGCAAAGCGTTCAATCGTGAAACCAAATCTGGAATTTTAAGGCCCCACAGCGACGGCGCATTTTCACTTGTTAACAGCAATTGGCAATTTTCTTGCTTGGCAAAATTCAATATATGAAACAAAGCTCGCTCATCGAAATCACCAGAAATTTCAATTGCCAGCGTTTTGTCGTGCAGTAAAATCGGAACCACCTCGACGGCGAGCTTCCGTGCATCACATAAAAGGGCTCCGCTGCGTTGCCGCCAAACTTCCAGCAAATGTGATTTTCCACTTCCCGGCGGCCCCACAATAATGGCGGCATAACTTGGCCAATTTGGCCATTGATCAACCAGTTCAACAGCCGCACTGTTGGAGGACGTTACCAAAAAATCTTCTCGCCCCAAAGCTGGCCGGTGCGGCAAGTCCAACAGCAGCTGTTGAGCATTTTGCATTATTTTAATGATCGCGCCCGCTTTGTAATCACGGGTGCAGGCTGGGCTGCAAAGCCAGTGTACAGTTTACTCCGCAGATATTTTTGCAATCCATAGCGTACAAAAACACCCGTCGCGGCGGCCAATGGCACGGCCAGCAACAATCCCATAAATCCAAAAACATAACTAAAGGCCAGCAAAGCAAACATCATCCAAACCGGATGTAAGCCAATCGAGCCTCCAACCAATTTTGGCGACAAAAAATTTCCTTCAACAAACTGCCCAGCGACAAATACGGCGATGATCACAAGAACTTGTGCCTCGTTCGGCCAGAACTGCACCAGCCCCACACCAATTGCCATCAGCCCCCCAATCAACGCTCCAACATATGGAATGAAACTGAGGAGTCCCGCAGCAAAGCCGATTGCCAAACCAGATTTGAGGCCTGCGAGCGAAAGTCCGATTGCATAGAAACATCCCAGCAGCAAACACACCGTGCCCTGCCCGCGAATAAAGCCTGCCAGTGCAGTATCAATGTCACGCGCAATGCCCCTGATTTCTTCGAGATGATCGCGCGGCAACCATCCATCAACCTTAGCAACAATATGATCCCAATCGGCCAAAAGATAAAACGCCACAATGGGTGTGATGATCAAAAGCGAAAGCACATTGACCAAGGCCATGCCACCCGACCACAGGCTAGTGACAAAAGACGCAAACCAGCTCGTCGACTTGCCCGCAAGTGTGCCAAGCGAGCCTTGAATATCAGTTCCCGAATTGGCCAGCAATTCCTTCAAACGTTGCGGAGCCATCTCATTTGCCCGCTCAACCAATGTTTTGACCAAAGCTGGTAAATCACCAGCAAGTTTTACTGATTGATCAACAAAAACCGGCACCACCATCAGCCCCACCACAACCAAAGCCAAAATGGCCGACAACAATATAATCGCAGTTGCCAAAACACGAGGCAGTCCCAAACGCTCTAAGCGGTCGGCGACTGGATCTAAGAAATAAGCCAAAACAAATCCGGCAATAAATGGCAACAAGATGGATTGCAGCAGCCAAAGCGCCAAAATCAGCACGAGAAATGCGCCCAACCAAAATCCAATTTGCTTTTGCAACGTCATATCACTTCTCCCGGACCAGACACATGCTTGATCCAATCGCGAATGTAAAATGCACCCGAAGCCAACGTAAACGCCGCGACAACAAAACTGCCGAACTGAAAAAGTTGCCTCGCTTCAAAATGTAAACCCAGGGCTCCCAGTACGAGTCCCACAAAAACAATCTGTGCCACAGTATTCACCTTGCTGATCCACAATGGTTTCATGGCCAAAGGCGAGCCAACCAGCCACGCAAGGACAACTCCTCCGACAATCAAAACATCGCGGGTGATCACCAACAAGACGAGCCACGCAGGCAAAATTTTTATAATTCCCAAAGTCGCATAAACAGAAACCAAGAGGGCCTTATCAGCTATTGGATCAAGATAGGCACCAAGCTCTGTTTGATTATTGGTCACGCGCGCCAAATAGCCATCCACCCCGTCGCTAATGCCAGCCACAACAAACACACCAAATGCCAAGCCGAACTCTTCCGAGATCAGAAGCCAGATGGTCAGTGGCACTAACAATATTCGTCCGATTGTGATGAGATTGGGAAAATTCATGGCGCTTTTCAAAGTGCAACAATCAACCAGCCGCCACCGTTGCGCTTAAGCTGCAAACCGGCCGACTGCAGAGAGGCCTGCATATCATCCAACGAACCAGAGTACAGCAGCCGCGCCACAGCACCTCCCGCTTCCAACGATGTTAAATCCACACCCAACACGCCCGGTGTCGAAATAATCCGCGAGCGCAAGCCATTCCATTGTGATGGCCCCTCGAACGGAATTGTAACAGCGACAGATTGCGGTCCGGCATTGGCTTGTTGTTCGGCTTTGGCAGCAGCCACCTTGGCAATATCAGACTGATACTTATCCAACATCACCTTGTGAAAGCGCTGCACGGCGAGCAAAGCTGAATCATTCTCAGTGCCGGAATCCGCAATGTAATTTTTATCAAAGGTAATTTTGCCAAGTGGTGACTTCCCCACCATTTTAGCATGAATTCCACCACCTTCGGCTGGTTCGGCATAAGCCACCAACAGTGTCTTCACATCATAGCGGCGGCGCAGCGCTTCAAGTTTCACCGGATCATTATTGATGGCATCTTGAGGCGTTAAAATTGCTGCATCATCAGCATCCCCCAATGGAATGATAATGGGGATTTGTGCTTGTTGTGCACCCAATTCCAACCACGCTTTGCGCCATGGATTATCTTCCCACAGCACTGCAGGGTTTTTGCCATCCGACCAAACCGGAATAACCAACATCGCAGGACCCTGAGACGCAGGTGCTGCGATCCCATAATTACTGAAAAGCGCTTTCACCTTCTCTGGCAAAAACCGCACTGTAAACGTGCCTTCGTAGCGACCGGGGCTAATTTTTTCGACTTCAATTGAAAGTGACTTCAGCATCGGCATCACTGTTTTGGGATCAAGTTTCGCCACTTCGACAGCAATTTCAGGGCCGCCCAGTTTTTCAGCCAGCGCTGCCAGAGCTTTCAATTGCACATCAATCAACGCCTTGTTTTTTGCCAGTGCTGCACTGGTATCAGTTTCATCAACACTCACCCCCTGCACCGAATAGACGCTGGTTTCCACTGGCCCCGCGGCAAACGCGGAAGCGGACATGATTAAAAGAGCCAAAACAGTTTGTCTAATTTTCAATCTCAAAACTCTTCCCACTCTCAACCTTCGGGCTTTATTCCCGTTTGTGTTCGGGCTATGCAACCCAGACATTTCTGTTAATCGAATTATTGAGGCAAACTAGCGGCATGAGCGCAAGCAAACAAGCTCTACAAAACGGAATCACCTATGCCGACGCTGGTGTGGATATCACGGCTGGGAACGATCTCGTAGACCTTATCAAGCCTTTGGCCAAATCCACCCGCAGGAAAGGGGCCGATGCAGCCCTTGGCGGTTTTGGCGGTTTGTTTGATCTCAAAGCCTGCGGTTACAAAGATCCCGTTTTAGTAGCCGCCAATGATGGTGTGGGCACCAAGCTCAAAATAGCTATCGATACGGGTTTGCACAAAGGCATCGGCATTGATTTGGTCGCCATGTCGGTAAACGATCTGGTCGTTCAAGGCGCCGAACCTCTATTTTTCCTCGATTATTATGCAACGGGAAAGCTCGATGTGAAAGCCGCCCGTGATGTAATCGCTGGCATTGCCACAGGCTGCAAACAAGCAGGCTGCGCCTTGATTGGTGGCGAAACCGCTGAAATGCCGGGCCTTTATCACGGCGGTGATTATGATCTGGCTGGCTTTGCGGTGGGGGCCGTCGAGCGCAAAAAGATTTTGCCAGCAATCGATGTCGGTCCCGGCGATGTAATTTTGGGGTTAGCCTCATCCGGCCCGCACTCAAACGGCTATTCTTTGATCCGCAAAATTGTTGAACTCAGCGGTGTTGCCTATAATGCGCCCTCGCCCTTCAGCAAAAGCGAAACCCTTGCCGAAGCCTTGCTGACACCCACACGGATTTATGTGAAATCCTTGCTCAAGATTTTGAAAACGGGCAAGGCAGTTAAGGCCTTGGCTCATATCACTGGCGGCGGTTTCACCGAAAACATTCCGCGTGTCCTACCTAAAGCAACGGTAGCCGAAATAGACTTAACATCAGTGCCTTACCTCCCCGTATTCAAGTGGCTTGCGAAGATTGGCGGCACCCCAGAAGCAGAAATGCTGCGCACGTTTAACTGTGGTGTAGGCATGATTGTGGTGGTGAAAGCCAAAGATGCCAAATCAGTATCGGTAGCACTCAAAAAGGCGGGCGAAAAGGTTGTGAACCTCGGAATCATCCGCAAGCGCAAAGGCAAAGAACCGCAAGTTTCATATTCAGGTTCATTGTGATCAAAAAACGCGTCGGCGTTCTGATTTCTGGCGGCGGATCTAACATGCACGCCCTGATCAAAGCATCGCGCGCGACTGACTATCCGGCTGAAATCGTTTGCGTCGTTTCCAATAAACCTGAAGCAGGTGGATTGAAAATTGGTCAAAGCGAAGGCATTGCCACGCATGTGGTGAACCACAAAAATCATGCCACACGCGAAGACTTCGACACCGCCCTTAACGCGTATCTGCAATCGCAAAAACTCGACATCATCGCTTGCGCAGGCTTCATGCGAATTATGACGCCTATACTCATTTCGCCTTGGCAAGGCCGCATGATCAACATACATCCGTCCCTCCTGCCGCTCTACAAAGGCCTGCACACCCATGAACGGGCCATTGCTGATGGACAGTCGGAAGCGGGATGCACTGTGCACTACGTCACACTTGAGTTAGATGACGGACCCGTAATCGCCCAGACCCGCGTTCCCATTTTGCAGGGAGACACAGCTGAAACACTTGCAGCCCGTGTCCTCATTGAAGAGCACAAACTTTATCCGGCGGCTTTGGCAAAAGTGGCAACAGGACTTTGAGGGTAAGCTAATGGCTCCAGTTATCGTCGATCCAAACAAAGTTCGAGAGTTTATCGATGACGATACTTTCTACTATTGGCTTTCGATCAATCACGACCGCGAAACTGAAGTGTGGATTAAAATTCACAAAATGGGATCAAACCTTAAATCCATCACCGCCAAAGAAGCCATCGACGTCGTGTTGTGCTGGGGTTGGATTGACGCAATCCGCAAAAGCCATGACACCGCAAGCTTTCTGCAACGTTATACGCGGCGCGGCCCAAAAAGCATCTGGAGCCAGATCAATGTCGACAACGTGGCCCGCTTAATCAATGAAGGCCGCATGACCGAACATGGCCTCAAACATGTCGACGTGGCAAAAGCCGATGGGCGCTGGAACCGCGCTTACAAAAGCGGCAAAGATTTGAAAATTCCCGACGATCTTCAGGCTGCCATTGACGCCTCCCCGGAAGCCAAAGCCATGCTTTCAAAACTCAGCGAACAAAACCGTTTTGCGTTGGCGTTCAGGATCCACAATTTGAAAACCGAAGCTGGACGAAAGACTGCGATAGCACGCTTCGTGGCCATGCTTGAGCGCGGCGAAACCATTTATCCGCAAGCCAAGAAATAATTTTAACTGAATACATCCAACTGCGGCTCACCGGATTCTTTCCGAATTTCATCCTGCCATCTGGACAAGAGCACCTTGCGGCGTTCTTTGTACTTCTCTTTCAGCACTTCACTTGCAATAAACCGATCGGTGCGAAAACCTCTAAACCCTTGGCGCATTTCGCACCACGCAATAATGATGCGCTGGGCATCATAATAAGAAATAGCGATCGGCCAAATGATGCGGGTCGACTCGGTGCCACTTTCGTCGCGGTAGTGAATGCTCACCTTAAATTGTTCTCGAATGGCTTTGCGCAAAGCTGCTACATCCACCCGGTCTATTTTATTGACTGAAAACGGCGAAGCAATAAGCGAGGAATCAAACAGAAAAGGCTTTAGATTTATTGGTAAGACCGTTCCAATTTTCGCCGCGGTGTCTTGTGCCGCGCGGGCTAAATCTGGGTCGCCTCGACGCATCACCCAGCGCAGACCCAACATCACCGCTTCAAGCTCGTCAGCCTTAAACATCAGCGGTGGCAGATCATACCCCTCACCCAACACATAACCTACCCCTGCTTCACCACGGATCGGCACCCCATCAGTTATCAAATCGGCAATATCGCGGTAAAGTGTTCGCAGTGATATTTCCAACTCATCAGCCATCACCCGCCCCGTCACCGGCCTGCGATGGCGGCGGAGAAGTTGGATTACTCGAAGAAGGCGGTCGGCGCGTCTCATAATCTTACCTACAACACAACTACTGACACCATGTTGTCAGCAATGTGGCAGTAGGCAAGTTAAATTGTTGGAGAGAGTTGAGTTTTTTGATGGTTTTCAAGTTTGTCTCAAGACGCTAGTGTCGTCGTTTTAAGGAAGTACCATGACCCAACCCATCATAATCGACACCGATCCCGGCCAAGATGACGCCGTAGCCATCATGCTAGCATTGGCCTCGCCGGAGCTTGAAATACTAGGTATCACAGCTGTTGCGGGCAACGTGCCCTTGGCGCTCACTGAAGTGAACGCCCGCAAAATTTGTGAGTTGGCCGGCAGGCCTGAAATTAAAGTTTATGCAGGTGCCATTCGCCCGATGCTGTGCAATCTGGTAACGGCTGAACATGTACATGGCAAAACGGGATTAGATGGACCCGTCTTACCGGATCCTCAAATGCCGTTGCAAAAGCAACATGCTGTGGATTTCATCATCGACACTCTGATGGAACACCCCGCTGGCACAATTACCCTTTGCACTTTAGGGCCGCTCACCAACATCGCACTCGCGTTGGTAAAAGAGCCGCGCATTGCATCGCGCATTAAACGCATAGTGGCTATGGGTGGTGGATTTTTTGAAGGCGGCAACATTACACCCACTGCTGAATTCAATATCTATGTCGATCCCCACGCCGCACGGCTCGTTTTGGATGCAGGCATTCCCTTCACACTTGTGCCCTTGGATTGCACCCATCAGGCATTGACCACTAAAGCCCGGATTGAAAAATTCCGCGCCATGAAAAACAAGTCTGGCCCCGCCACTGCGCAAATGATGGATTTCTTTGAGCGTTTTGACGTTGAAAAATATGGCACTGATGGCGGCCCATTGCACGACCCTTGCGTAATTGCTTGGTTGCTTCAGCCAGAGCTTTTCACGTCTCGTGATGTGAATGTGGCCGTCGAATGCGAAAGTCAACTGACCATGGGAATGACAGTGGTGGACTGGTGGCGCGTGACTGACAGGAAGCCCAACGCCACAGTGTGCCGTGGCATCAATTCAGATGGATTTTTTGAATTGCTCACAGCCAGATTGGCAACACTAGCCTAACTTATAGACCTTCAGAACCATCCGAGGCCAGCTCATCAACTGGCGCTTGGTCATCGGGCAAATGCATTTCCAATGGCATTTGCTCGGTGCCATCCAACGGCTCTTCATCAGCGGTCAATTCATCCGATACCCGAGGGATTGGCACATCAAAACCCGGTGGAATGTTGCCATCCAAAAGCCCAGCAGCTTTCAGTTCCTGCAAGCCCGGCAAATCAGTGAGTTCATTCAAACCAAATTGCGAGAGAAAACTTTCTGTGGTGCCATAAGTGACAGGCCGCCCTGGAGTCTTGCGGCGGCCGCGCATTCGCACCCAACCAATCTCAAGCAGATTATCAAGAGTGCCTTTAGAAATGGCAACACCACGAACATCTTCGATCTCAGCACGCGTGACGGGTTGATGATACGCAACAATTGACAGTGTTTCCAAGCCAGCTTTGGTGAGGCGCTTTTGCTCAACAGTTTCTTTGCGTAAAACTGCGCTCATATCTTCAGCAGTGCGGAACGCCCACTTGCCAGACACTTGCACAAGGTTCACACCACGGTTGCTATAGTTTTCTTGCAAATCGGAAAGCAGCGAAACGATATCCGTTGCAGCAGGCAAAAACTCTTGTAACTTTGCAATAGCAACAGGTTCGGCAGATGCAAACAACATCGCTTCAATGATGCGCAAATGCTGGCTGCGTTCAGCATAAGGATGCAGCGTCACAACACTCTCCTCGCTTGCTTCAAAATCATCCATGTCAGTTTCCTGATTATCAAGTGGCATTACATTGGGCTGCACGTTCACAAATCCTCACATCAGGCGGCGCTATTGCGGCGACGCATATAAATTGGTTTGAAGGCCTCATCTTGGCGCATTTCGATCCTGCCATCACGAGCAAGTTCTAAACTTGCCGTGAAGCTGGAAGCCCGCACCGAACGGCGTGTTTCTTTGGTGGCCAAATAACGCTCTAGCCACATATCAAATGTGCCCCATTCATCCATCGCTCCGACCAAACGCTCCAAAGCCTCGCGGGCTTCTTTGATCGACCACGTCGGTTGGCGCTTCACTGTGTAAACTTGGCGAACCACTTTGCGCTGTCTGCGATCTGAATAAGCCTTCAAAAGGTCGATAAGGTTATCGGCATATTCGCGCTGCACATCCACCACCAAGGGCTGCGGTTCACCGCGCACAAACACATCGCACCCAACTTGCGCCCTACTCATAATTTGTTCTGCTGCATCGCGCATGGCTTGCAATCTTTGCAACCTGAATGCCAACCGTGCCGCCATGTCTTGTGGTAAGCCTTCATCAGTGGAGGGCGGCACAGGAATGAGAAGCCGTGACTTAAGATAAGCCAGCCAAGCCGCCATCACCAAATAATCAGCCGCAACATCCAGCCGCATTTTTTGAGCTTGGTCGATGAAAGCCAGATATTGATTGGCCAAATCTAAAATCGAAATTTGCGCAAGATCTATTTTGTGTTGCCGCGCAAGTTCAAGCAACAGGTCGAGCGGCCCTTCAAAGCCACTAACGTCGACGATCAATTCTTCGCTCAAAGCAGGCGCAAGATCGCGCGGTGGCTCTGATGTTTCTGTCCAAACTTCGTCTGGGTTGATCGGTGTAGGGTCAGCCATCATTTCTCAGCTCTCGTCACCTTTTAGCAATCTGCCACGGTGATTCGTAAGATTGCGGCTCAACCTCCACGGGTTATATAGAAAGGATCGCCTCAAGGTCTTTCAGAGCAGCCTTCTTGTCGTAAGGCAAGGGTTTCCGGCGAGCTTTCAACGCTTGTTTTGCGCGGCGCATCGGCTTGCCTTCAAGAGCGCCTGCATGTGCGGCAACTTCTTCCATTTCAGCTATAATACCGTTGCAATGCAACAACATATCACAGCCGGCACCCAAGGCACGTTCACTTTTCTCGGCGAAACTGCCGCCCAAAGCTTTCATCGAAAGATCATCGGTCATCAGCAAGCCATTAAAATTCATGGTCTTGCGGATCACGTCTTTGATCACTTTGCGTGAAAGCGTTGCGGGGTTTTGTGGATCGAGTGCTGTGTAAATAACATGGGCCGTCATCGCCATCGGGCAGTCGGCAAAGGCTGCAAATGGCAGAAAATCCACCCGCTCTAATTCTTGTCGCGGAGTGTTCACCACCGGCAAATCAAGATGACTATCAACTGTTGAGCGACCATGGCCCGGAATATGTTTCATCACAGGCAGAATACCGCCATCCATCAATCCGGCAGTGTGCATCCGCGACAGGGAAATCACTTGGTCTGGCCTTAAGGAATAAGCACGATTACCGATCACATCATGGCTGCCTGGTTGTGGAATATCGAGCACCGGTAAACAGCTGGACGTAATGCCAATATCATAAAGTTCTTCGGCCATCAGACGTCCAGAGTTTCGCACAGTTCGAAACGCCAAGACGGCGCATCGGTCATAGAGCTTTCCAAATTCAGATGCTGATGGATATTTTCGCCATGAATTTGACGGCGGCCCCAAACGCTGGACCCGGCCACCCTCTTGATCAATAAAAACTGGCGCATCTTTCCGCCCAACAGCACCCCGAAATTGTGCCGTGAGACTCTTTATTTGCTCTGGCGATTCACAATTGCGCTTGAAAAGAATGAGGCCCCAAGGGTTTGCCTTGGCAAAAAACTTCACTTCTTCGCTTGAAAGCGAATGAGCAGCGCAGCCGCTGATGAGGGCAGTAACAGACATCGTCATATTTCCAACTGGTATCGTTCAGGTTACTGACGGTGTACAAGGCAGTCCCGTTCGCCCGCAGCGAAAAGCGACTGACAAACACCACCCGCGACATTTGATGAAGCCATCGGCCCGATGCTTAATCGGTAGCGTGTGGTTCCAGCAACCTGTGCTTCTGAAATAATGGGCGCATAACGTGTAATAATTGCACCGTGCTTTGCGCTGAGGTTTTTATATTCTTGGGCTGCCTCGGCCTTCGATTTGAAAGAAGCCAATTGTGCCACATAGCCCCCTCCTGCTGATGCAATTTGGGTTGGCGCAGCGGCAACATTTTGAACAGGCGCTAAGGGTTTAACAGGTGCAACAACAGTGCCTGCATCATTGGCAGCGGTTTGGGTGTCGCCTTTGAACAGATCAATTAAAGATTTACGCTTTTTGGGAACAATAACTTCAGTAGGTGCAGCTTGAACAACGGCAGTATCTTCAACGACGGCACCATCACCATATAAGCCACCACTATTATCGATAGCCTTTGGCGCAACCTCTTTAGCGGCTTGAACTTTCTTACTTGGGGCAACCAATACAACAGGCTTCGAACCCAGTGATTTCTCGATTTTGGCGGCAGCAACTTTCTTCACTGGCGGTTTGGCAATTGCAATTTTCTTAACGGGTTCTTCCACAACTCTTTCTGCACCTGTGTCTGAAATCGCTTCGTTCGCCGTGGCAACAACTTGTTCCCCGGGCACGGGTGCGGCAGGAATTGGAGCATCTGCGGGTTGAACTGCTGCGGCAGGCGCGGTTGTAGCGGGGGCTAAAGGCAGTTCTGCCGCCTGGCTTGCGCCGGCGGCAGGAATTATAGTCGCATCTTGTTGGTCGCCTTTTCCAGAAGGTTCAAGCGATCCTTGCTGGCCGGTGTCCCCCGGTGGTGGGGGCAAAGGCAGCGGCAATCCATCCGCCCCAACTCCGCCTGCGGCAGGATCAACGGTGGCGTCAGGTGCTGGGATTGGTTGACTATTGTTGACCGGCTGCACAGGCGTTTCTTCGGTCGGCACAATTTGCCCGCCTAACACTTCGCGGTCACCAACAATGCGGTCGTAGATTTGCTTTTTACTTGGAGCAACAGTTCCGCCCGCTTGCGGTTCTGCAGCTTGATTTTCATTTGCAACTTTAGCTGGCGCATCAGGCGCTTTTACCACAGGCACATTATCAGTCTGGGTCACTTGGCCCTGAGGCTTCACATAGTTATTGTAAGCCCAAACTGAACCAAACCCGACTATCAAAGCCAAAGCAAGCAAAGATAAAAGAATCCATGGCCCGCGTGAGCGTTGGCCTTCATCTTCGTAGCCAGACTCTTCTTCACGGTAAGCTTGTTGATAGTCATTGGCAGTTGCCCGGCGCGATGCACGCGGCGCTGGCTGTTCAAAAATATCATCCGGATCAGCCTCACCATATTGCTGCGGTGCTGCTTGAGGCCTCATGGCAGAGTTTCCCAACCGCGGGGTTACCCGTGGTTGTTCTTGACCATAGCCATAATCATTGGATTGTTGATCGCGCTGCGGAACTTGCAAACGGGGCTGCGGAGCAAAACCCTGTTGGCGCGGCGGCGGCGCAAATCCCTGATTGGGATTATACTGTGGTACCTGTTGTTGTGGTTGCGGAGCATAACCAGTGTTCGGGTCAATCGGTCGATAACCCAAGTTCGGATTATAGGCCGGTGGGTAGGCCGCAGGTGGTGGCGACAACGGTTGTTGTTGTGGCGGACGCGGTTGATAAGTCGGATTTGGCACGCGCGGCGGCACGGCATTGCCTCCAATTTGCGGGCGTGGTGGGTTCATCTGTGGCGGTGGCGGAACCTGGTTCTGCAATATCGACGGGCGAAGTTGAGGCTGAACCTCTGCTGGGCGCGGAGCTGGCATCGCAGCTTTCGGCAGTCCTTTTGGCTCTTCTTCTGCAAAGGTAAACTTGGGTCGAACGGCAGAAGCAGGCTGAGCCGAAGGCTGCACATTGATAGCCTCAGCCCGCTGCCTTGCAGCTTGCACGCGCTGCTCTGCCAGTTTCTCGGCGGCGTCACGTTGGCTTCTCAATTTATTTGCCAAAGCTTCTGAGTCAATTGGCGCAGCAGGTCTAGCCGCAGCAGGCGCAGGCCTCGCTGCAGTTGGTGCCACGATAGGTTTTGGATTGGCGCGTGGTGCCATAGGCGCTGGCTTCACTGTAAGGGTTGCAGCTTTCGGGGCGGCAGGGGCCGAATTGAACTCTTCAGAAATGCGCGGCATCTCTTTAGTCCCAATTCCAAGCCGCTCGCGCCAATTGCGCTTGTCGGTTCCGTTGGATGAGTTTTGGTCCATTTATTTTCGTCCGTTCCTACATTTCTTCGACGGGCCTGACGCCGAGAACTCTAAGACCATTTGCTAAACAATAGCGAATCACTCTCAGGAAAGCGAGCCGCGTTAACGATACATTAGCTTGATCTTGCAAAATAAACCTTAATTGCGGCGACTCTTTGCCCTTATTCCACAGTGAATTAAAATCACTAGCTAACTCATAGAGATAAAAGGATATTCTGTGTGGTTCGTGGGCCAGAGCAGCAGCCTCGACTTGGCGTGGAAACTCCGAAATTTTACGAATAAGAGCTTTTTCAGCGTCATCTGTTAACAAACTGAAATCAATTCCTGCATTCGAACTCGCATCCAATCCCACTTTCAAGGCATTGCGCAGCACAGAACAGATCCGCGCATGGGCGTATTGCACATGAAAAACCGGATTGTCATTCGACTGTTCAACAACCTTCACAAAATCAAAATCCATCGGCGCTTCGTTCTTGCGATACAGCATCATAAATCGAACCACATCTGGGCCAACTTCGTCCACCACTTCGCGCAAGGTCACAAAATCCCCTGCCCGCTTTGACATGCGCACAGGTTCACCATTGCGAAACAGCTTGACCAATTGGCAAAGCTTAGGATCAACCTGAACCTTATTTCCAGCAAAGGCCTTTCCCAGCGCTTGCAACCGTTTCACATAACCACCGTGATCCGCCCCCAAAATATACACAAGCTGATCAAAGCCGCGCGCTATCTTGTCGGCACTGTAAGCAACATCTGACGCGAAATATGTATATGAGCCATCCGACTTCACCAACGGCCGATCAATATCATCGCCAAATTGTGTAGACCGAAACAAAGTTTGCTCGCGGTCTTCCCAATCTTCGTTCACTTCGCCCTTTGGGGGAGGCAGGCTGCCTTGATACACGAGCCCTTCGCTGCGCAATTTCTCTATCGCCCGTGCCACAGCGCCGTTTGAATGCAGCGACTTTTCTGAAAAGAAAACGTCTTGCTTGATATTGAGACTGGCCAAATCATCCCGCACCAAATCCATCATTAATTCAATCGTCCGCGCACGGACGATTTCAAGATAGTCGCTCTTGTCCAAAAGCGTGGAACCAAATTCTGCCTTGAGGGCCTGCCCCACCGGAATCAAATAATCTCCGGGATAAAGCCCCGCTGGAATCTCGCCAATATCCTCACCCAATGCTTCACGGTAACGCAAGAAAGCCGACTGCGCCAACACATCAACTTGCGCACCAGCATCGTTGATATAATATTCTTTGGTCACATCATAGCCTGCAAGCACTAAAAGCGAGGCCAACGCATCCCCGAATATGGCACCGCGACAATGGCCAACATGCAAAGGCCCTGTTGGATTAGCCGACACATATTCCACATTCACTTTCTGACCAGCGCCCATTTTAGACGCGCCATAAGTATCACCAG
This sequence comes from Hyphomicrobiales bacterium, assembly GCA_031418535.1. Lineage (GTDB taxonomy): Bacteria > Pseudomonadota > Alphaproteobacteria > Rhizobiales > Aestuariivirgaceae > Aestuariivirga. The sequence continues at coordinate 40,509 of JANOXS010000106.1, forward strand.
CCGCAAGAGCAGAACTCAAAACCCTTGGCCAGAAATTGTCATTTAACGTGATATTGATAAAGCCCGGTCCGGCGGCGGCAACGGCCTTCACATCTTGGTTTTGTGCCAAAATCGGCACCAATAAATCAGCCAGCGCCCGTGGGTTCATGCCAGCAGGTTTGGCCAAAACCATAGCCGCGTTGGTGGCCACATCACCATGCGTGGAATCGCGCGGAGGTTCAACCGCAAGACGCGAAACATCAAGGCCCGCAGGCAGCTTTCCAGCAACCACCAGAGCATCCACTGCTCCTAAAACAACACCTTGAAAATGCGCAAAAAGATTCATCAAATACAGCCCTAATTTAAGCGTTTGCCCTATCGGAAAAGCGGATCAAGGTCAAACATTCGCTTATGTTGATCCAAAGCATAACGATCAGTCATGCCCGCAATAAAATCACACACTTGCCGGGCATAACGATACTGCTCCGTATGCGGATGACTCTCGCGCCAGTCATCAGGCAATAGTTTTGGATCATTCATATAAGCTTGAAATAAATCGCGGATCACACGCTGAGCCCTGTCCATGATTTCCAGAACGCGCGGATGGCGATACATGCTTTGCGACAAAAACCCTTGCAGCACTTTATTGTTTTCGTGCATTTGTGCGCTGAAAGTTACCAGCGGTTTCGTCAGCGCCCGCACATCATCGCTGGATTTCACGCCGGTCTTACCGGCTAATTTTGCGGCATGCGAAAGCACATCGGCCACCATGCCTGAAATAACGCGCCGCACTGTTTCATGAATCAATCGCGTGGTTTCTAAATCTGGGTGAGCGGCCAACACCGCGCCCAAAGCTTGCCCCACAAGCGGAATATCACCAAGATCAATCACATTGAAAAGCTTGGCTCGCAGACCATCGTCAATGTCGTGAGCATTATAGGCAATATCATCTGAAATCGCCGCCACTTGTGCTTCAGCGGAAGCAAAACTCGCCAACTTCAAATCGTGGGCTTCGGCATAT